>DATKAN010000014.1 GCA_035498035.1 Nitrospiria bacterium | reverse complement strand
GGTCGCCGGATAACGGCTCTTCACAAATCGAGCTGCCGTACGGGCGATACGGCAGGGGTCGGAATCAAACGCCCCGAGCGCGCAGCCGATCGAATCGATCACACGCCGCTTGACTTCGTGGACCACGTCGCGCGGCAGATCATCAAAAGACAACCGGTGAGCAAACGCCGCCATTTTCTCGGCCAGGGTCGTCATCGGCGTTTCGCTCCTTTCGGCCGTCTCCCGTGTCGGGTTTTTTTGGCCAAGTCGTTGAGTTCTTTCATCAGTTCGTCGAAGCCGAGCTGTTTGAGGGACGAAGTTTTAAAAACCGGCGTGGGGTGCTCGGTTCCGGAAAGATCGGCCAGGTGCAATGCCGTCGCGTCCGCTCCGGGCAGATCCGCTTTGTTGACCACATACAAATCGGCGATCTCCATGATCCCGGCCTTTAAAATCTGCACCTCGTCTCCCATGGTCGGGTTGAGAACGACCACGGTCGTGCGAGCAAGCAAGGAAACGGCCGTCTGATCCTGGCCGATGCCGATCGTCTCGATGAAAATCACGTCCAGTCCCAGCGCATCCAGGACATGCAAGGCCTCGGCCAGCACGAGCACCGGGAGTCCGCCCGGGGCGCCTCGGCTGGCCAGGCTGCGGATAAAGACGCCGGGATCTGTCAGGTGATCCCGCATTCGGATCCGATCGCCCAGGATCGCACCGCCGGAAATCGGGCTTGTCGGATCCACGGCCAGTATGCCCACCCGCCGCCTCAGGCGACGGTAAGCGGTCGTGAGACCGTTGATCAGACTGCTTTTGCCCGTTCCGGTCGGCCCGGTGATTCCGATGACATGGGCCCGGCCGGTGTAAGGGTAAAGAGCCCTTAAGGCCGGGATTGCGGACGGATCCCCCCGTTCAATCGCGGTCAATAATTTTGCCGCCGCCCGAAAATCACCCCGTCGAATCTGTCGAACGAAATTGGTCATCAATTGGAACTTTTTATATGGGGTTGGGCTGAAGCCTTCCCTGCTCCCGCGGCTTTTCTTCGCCCCCACTAAGGTATGGGGCGACTCGGAAGGTTGCCGGAAGGGATTACCCGGTTCCTTTCAACAATTCCTTCGCGATAATCAACCGCTGGATCTCGGAGGTACCCTCGCCGATCTCGCACAGCTTGGCGTCGCGGAGATAGCGTTCAACCGGATTGTCTTTGAGAAAGCCATATCCACCGTGAATCTGCATCGCTTTGTTCGTCGCGCGCATCGCCATTTCCGACGCGTACAGCTTGGCCATCGAAGCCTCCTTGCGATAGGGCCGGCCCTGATCCTTGAGACAGGCCGCGCGATAGACCAGACAACGGGCCGCCTCCAGCTCGGTGGCCATATCGGCCAGCATGAACTGGATCGCCTCGTGTTCCGCTATCGGTTTTCGGAACTGGACCCGCTCGTGCGCGTGGCGCACGGCGGCTTCCATCGCGGCCCGGGCCAGCCCGACCGCCATCGCCCCGATTCCGATGCGGCCGCCGTTTAACATCTCCATGGCCTGGTCGAAGCCCTCATGAAGATTGCCGATCAGATTCTCCTTCGGGATTCTCACGTTTTCCAGGGAGAGCGGGGCGGTGTCCGAGCCCCGGACTCCGAATCGATTCGTGGGCCGACCCGGGGTGAGCCCGGGCGTTCCCTTCTCGACCACGAAGGCCGAGATTCCCCTTATGCCGAGCGCCCGGTCGGTCGAGGCCATGATGATATAGATCCCGGCGACGGTGCCCTGCGTGATGAACATTTTCTGGCCGTTCAGGACCCAGTGATCGCCGTCGGGCCGCGCCGTGGTTTCGAGCGCGGAGGCATCCGAGCCGGCATGGGGCTCGGTCAACGCCCAGGCGCCCAGGGCTTCTCCGGAGGCCAACCGCGTAACATGGCGCTTCCGTTGGGAATCGTTTCCAAACCGGTCGATGTGGCGAACGGCGAGCGCGTTGTGGGAGGCCACGGTCAAGGCCGTGGATCCGTCGACCCGTGCGATTTCTTCTATGATGATCGCCGCGCTCAGGGTGTCCAGTCCCGCGCCGCCGTACTCTTTGGGGGTCATGATCCCGAGCAGTTTTCTTTGGGCCAGATTAGGAATCAGCTCCCATGGGAAACGGCTGTCCCGGTCCCGTTCGCTCGCGCCGGGCGCGATTTCGGCCTCGGCGAATTCGCGGACCGTCTGCCTCAACCGGTTCTGCTCATCGGTCAGATCGAAATTCATGGTCAGGGCCTCTCTCGATTCTGATTATAATGCATTTCGGGCGGTCCGACAAATTCCTCGCCGCCTAACGGGCCTTGGCGATCTCGTCGATCGCCTGGGGATTTTCGATTGAGGAAAGGTCGCCCAAATCGGCCAGCCCCATGTATTTGGCCCGAATCACCCGGCGGACGATCTTGGCCGACCGTGTCTTGGGCAGGTCCGCAACGAAACGGATCTCCCGGGGCCGGACGGTTTTCCCCAGGATTCGGACGACCTGGGTCTTCAGGGCCTCGCGCAGGGATTCATCGGGAGGATATCCCGGTTTCAGTACCACAAAGGCGACCACTTCCTCGCCCTTGACCGGATCCGGGGCGCCGATGGCCGCCGCCTCGGACACGGCCGGATGGGCCATCAGGGCCTCCTCGATCTCGGCCGGTCCGGTCCGGCGGCCGGCCACCTTGATCGTGTCGTCGGATCGTCCCTCGAGGAACCAGTATCCGTCCGGGTCGATGTAGGCCCAGTCGCCGTGGTACCAGACATCGGGCCATCGGAACCAGTACGTTTCGAGATAGCGATCTCGATCTCTCCAGAACCCTCTCGTCATCGAAGGCGTCGGCTTCTTGCAGACGAGATGACCCCTCTGTCCGCGCACGGGCCTCCCCTCATCGTCGAACACATCCACGTCCATTCCGAGCCCCGGCCCGCGAAGGGTGCAGGCCTTCAGCGGCGTGATCGGAAGAGGCGCGAGAAAACAACCCACGATCTCGGTCCCGCCGGAGATATTGATAATGGGGATTCGTCCGCCGCCCGCTTTTCGGAAGAACCATAAATAGCTTTCCTTGTCCCAGGGCTCGCCGGTCGAGCCCAGAATGCGAAGGGAGGATAAATCATGTCGTTCCACCCAGGCGTCGCCGGCTCGCATCAACATTCGGATGGCGGTCGGGGAAATTCCGAAACTTGTAACGCGATGTCGCTCGATGATCTCCCAGAGCCGGTCGGGTCGCGGGTGGTCGGGGGCGCCTTCCATAATCAGGACCGTGCCGCCGAAGAGATGCACGCCGATGATCATCCAGGGCCCCATCATCCAGCCGATGTCGGTCAACCAGAAAAACAAGTCTTCTTGCTTTAAGTCGAAATGGTACCCGAGTTCCTTTCCCATCTGGGCCAAACAGCCCCCGTGGGTATGCACCGCACCTTTCGGTTGTCCCGTCGTACCGGAGGTGTAAAGGATCAGCGCGGTGTCTTCCGAATCCAGTCGCGCGGTGTCGCAGTGTTCGGGACCTCCGGCGATGAGCTCGTGATACCAGAGGTCGCGGCCCGGGTTCCAGGGGATCTCGTTCCCGAGATGTTTGACAACGATCAGATGTTTAAGGTCGGGAAGATGAGCGGCCGCGGCGTCCGCCTCCTGTTTGACGGGATGGACCTTTCCCCGACGAACTGAGGCGTCCGCCGTGATCAGAAGCTTGGCGCCGGCATGGCCCAGACGTGAAGTGAGCGGGGCTGAGGCGAAGCCGGAGAAGATCGGGATCACGATCAGGCCGATCTTAAGCCCCGCGTAAAAAGCCGCCACCATTTCGGGGCACATCGGCATGTAGAGCCCCACAGTGTCGCCTTTCCGCAGGCCCAGGTCTTTCAGCGCCTTCGCCAGACGGCCGACCTCACGATTGAGTTCCCCGTAACTCAGATCCCGTACGTCGCCATCCTCGCCCTCCCAGATCAGGGCCGTCTTTTCCGATCGGGCGGGGAGGTGGCGGTCGAGACAATTATAGACGATATTCGTTTTTCCGCCCATAAACCACCGGGCCCAGGGGATTCCGGCTGCCGTGTCCAAAACTTTATTATAGGGTTGATACCAGGCGATGCCGAGATCCTGCATCGCGGCGTCCCAGAACCATTCGATGTCGTCGGTGGATCGTGCGATCAGCTCTTCGTAGGTTTTAAT
>DATKAN010000013.1 GCA_035498035.1 Nitrospiria bacterium | reverse complement strand
GACGAGATAGGCTGACATGGAGACTCTTGGTCAAATTCTCTCCCCCGATTTTCTCCTCCGCAATTCGGTTTACACCAGCGTGCTGGTCGGTCTCGCCTGCCCGCTCGTCGGGGTTTTTCTCGTCATGCGCCGCCTGGCGTTTCTGGGGGTCGCGCTTCCGCAAATTTCTTCCACCGGAATTGCCTTCGCGCTGTCGTTTCCGGTCTGGCTTGGCTTCAATCCGGCGGGTTACAGCCCGCAAGCGGCCCACATGCTGGCCTTTACGGGCTCCATCGCCTTTTCACTGGCGGCGATTCTGACGCTGGCGTTCATGGAGCGAAGAGGCCGTGGACAACTCGAAGGCCGGCTCGGCACGGCGTACGTTGTGGCCGGCGCCGCAAGCATCCTGCTGCTGGCGCAAAATCCCTACGGCGAGATCGGCTTGCTCGACATGCTGAAAGGAGAGGTAATTGCGGTCTCCAATTTCGATCTCGTGCTCACGGCGGCCATACTTGCACTGGTGCTTGTCATGCTTGGACTTTTCCAGAAGGAATTGCTTCTGGTTTCATTTGATCGCGACATGGCAATGGTCCTTCGTAAGAATGTGGTTTTTTGGGATGTGATGCTCTACATCCTCATCGGTCTGACGGTCTCGATGGCCGTGCTCAGCGTCGGTCCGCTGATTTCGTTCGGTTTTTTACTGATTCCTGCGCTGATCGCGCACCTCTTCGCACGTAACATGCGCCAGTTCACGGTGATTTCATCTTTGAACGGGGGGGCCGCCGCGTTCCTCGGTTTCTATATGGCCTATTCCTGGGATATGCCCGTGGGCCCGACGGATGTCGTGCTCCTCGGAGTGGTTTATGCGGCTACTTGGACTGTGACGAGGCTCCTCCACGGAGTCCTGCAACGCCCTCCTCAGCTTTAGTGACTGACAGAGTTTGAAGCAATTCCCTCCCGAATCATTCCTTTAATCCGGGGAAGATTCCAACAATCGGCTCCTCGCCTTGGGGTAAATTAACCATTCGGAATCGTCTGTCCAGACGACGCATCTTCGTTCCTCCCGGCTTCGGGAATCGGCGGCTTCCCCAGCCTTGACGTGCATATTCAATTGTGTTACGATTTATAAAAACGTAACACGACGGTAAGGAGGAACCCTTCGTCATGAAGAAAACCATCCGCTTCGGCGTTTCTCTGGACCATCATCTCCTCGAAGGGTTCGACCGACTGATCAGGGATAAAAAATACGTCAACCGGTCCGAGGCGATCCGGGACCTGATCCGGGATCAACTGGTGGAAGAGGAATGGAAATTCGGGGAAAAGGTCGTCGGGACGATCACGATCGTCTATGACCACGATGTCCGCGAATTGGGCGAGACCTTGGCCCACCTTCAGCACCAATATCACAAAGCGGTCCAATCCACCCTCCACGTTCATCTGGATGAACGGAACTGCATGGAGGTGCTCGTCGTGATGGGAAAAGGAGCGGCGGTCCGGGCGATCGCGGATCGACTCATCGGAACCAAGGGGGTTAAGCACGGAAAGCTGACGATGACCACAACCGGAAAGGCGCTCTCATGAGGCGAGGGAAGACTCCGTGACGGAATATCTTGGATTGGTTCTTTTTACGACCTTTCTCTACGGCTTTCGCCACGGGATCGACTGGGATCATATCGCGGCCATCACCGATATAACCAGCACTGGCCGAGTGGAGGACGGGGCGGAGGCCCGGGGAATGGCAAAGGGCAGTCGTGGTTTCCTGTCCGCCGCCCGCACGGGGCGGCCGGTTCTGTTCCTGTCGACGATGTATGTGTTGGGCCACGCGGCCATGGTGGTGACGCTCGGGTCGGCGGCGCTTCTGGCCCAGGCGCTTCTGCCCGATTGGGTAGACCCGATTCTCGAGCGGGTGGTGGGCCTGACGCTGCTCCTCCTGGCGGCCTGGGTGTTCTACTCCCTGGTGCAGTATCTCCGTGGAAGGGCGGAGTTCCGATTGCGAAGTCGCTGGATGCTGGTTTTCTCCGGAATCGCTTACCTCTGGCACAGGATGCACGAGTGGCTCGAGGGCCGCGCGCATGAGCACAAACACCGGTTGTCGCAGTACAGTCCGGTCTCCGCGTTCATCGTGGGAATTATTCACGGCATCGGGGCCGAAACGGGCTCGCAGGTGCTGCTCATCGCCGCGGTCGGCGGGACGAGCGGAGTCGCGAGCGGCCTGCTGTTGATGGGGACTTTTGTCGTGGGCCTCATCCTCAGTAACAGTCTGATCGCCGTGGTCACGGCCGCCGGTTTCTTGAGCGCACAGAGCGAACGTCGCGTATATGTGGCGGTCGGCGTGGCGGCGGGCCTGTTCAGCCTGGTGGTGGGCCTCTACTTTTTAACCGGGCGGGCCGAGTCGCTGCCCGACCTTCCCGGAATGTTCCATGTGCTCGGCGGCGCGATGCCCAAAGGAAAATAAATGCGATACCCGGCGGCAGTCAGGTTGAGTGAAATAGCGAAAATTAATCAGATCGGGCCGGCCTTCCTGCTTTCGCTCGCGTTGCACGGCGCATTAATATCGGTCTCGCTGATCGCCACCGTTCACCGGTTTATACCGCACCGGCCGCAGATTTTCGAGGTGATCCTGGCCGATTGGCCGAGGGAAAAATCGGTGGGAATTCCTACCCCGACACCGCCGGAAACCCCGAGCCGCCCGGTGCAACGACCTCGTCCTAATCTGGAAACACCCAAGGTCGTTCATCCAGAGCCCGTTCAGGAAACTCAGCCGACAATGAATCCAGAAATCCAATCCTTGGCGGAAAATCCACCGGTCCAATTCCCTATTCAAAGTGCCTCCACCCAATCGCAGGTACCGGACGCCTTGCAAAACCACCCGGCCTCTCAAGACCCGGCCGGTCGGTCTCTCACGCCACCGCAATTTGACGCAGCCTATCTCGAAAATCCAAAGCCCAAGTATCCGGCCACTGCGCGAAAGCTCGGGATTCAGGGAACGGTCGTTCTTCGGGTTTTTATCAGCGTGGAAGGGAACCCGGCCGAAATCCGGGTTGAAAAGAGTTCAGGTCACCCTGTGCTCGACCAAGCGGCACTGACGGCCGTGAAAAAATGGAGGTTTGACCCAGCACACGAGGGCGAAGCACCGGTCGCCGCATGGGTCGATGTTCCGATTCGATTCCGACTTGAATAACTCAACCTGGAGAAATTACTCATGCGGGTCATCGACGATCCCTTGGCGTTTCTGTTTCTTATCCTGTCAATCCTGTTGATCGTCGCATTTCCGAAACCCGCCTTTTCAGGCGGGGTCCAAACCTTGGAGACGGTCGAGGTCACCGATTCCGCCGAGAATCTTGTGGGAACGGCCGATTCTTCGACGGAAGGGACCGTGACCCCCAAACAAATCGAAGATCGACCCATCAAGCGGACCGGAGAACTGCTTGAGGCCGTTCCCGGTGTGATCATCAGTCAGCACAGTGGGGAAGGGAAAGCGAATCAATATTATCTTCGGGGATTCAATCTGGATCATGGGACGGATCTATCCTTGACGGTGGGAGGGGCTCCCGTGAATATGCCGACCCACGCCCACGGGCAGGGGTATTCCGATCTGAATTTCTTGATTCCCGAGATCGTCAGCGGGGTCCAGTACAAGAAAGGACCTTATTATGCGGACGAAGGGGATTTTTCTTCCGCCGGCGCGGTCAATATGGACTATGCGAATGTCTTGCCCCGTAACATCGCGGAAGTCGGGGCGGGTACGGACGGTTACCGGCGCGCGTTGCTGGCCGCATCCCCGAGCCTTGGAGACGGACATTTGCTCTACGCGTTGGAATTGTTTCACAACGACGGACCCTGGGATAACCCGGACAATTTTAAAAGATTGAATGGCGTGTTGCGTTACAGCCGGGGAGTGCAACAGAATGGATGGAGCATCACGGCCTCGGAATATGACGGAACCTGGAACTCCACGGATCAGGTCCCTCTACGGGCCATTCACGAAAACCTGATCTCGCGATTTGGCGCGATCGATCCGACCGACGGGGGAAGATCCTACCGGCATAGTCTGGTCGGGCAATGGCAGAAGACGGGGGAGAATTCAATCACAAAAGCCGATGTCTATCTGATCGATTACAAACTGAATCTTTTCTCGGATTTCACCTTCTTTCTCGACCATCCCGAGGCCCCATTCGGCGACGGGACGGGCGACCAGTTTGAACAGGCGGACAAGCGCGTCGTCACGGGTTTCAAAACGAGTCAGGGCTGGTTAACGCAACTCGGCGGGCATGACATGGACAACACCGTCGGTCTGCAACTTCGTAACGACAATATCGCGAACGTCGCGCTCTACCACACCCAGGCACAGAACGTGCTTTCCACCACGAGCCAGGACCAGGTCGTGCAGACCAGCCTGGGAGTTTATTTTCAAAACGGTTTCCGATGGGCCGAAAAATTCCGGACGGTGGCCGGCGTGCGAGAGGACTTCTACCGCTGGGATGTGAACAGCAATATTGACGCCAATTCCGGAATCGCCCACGATTCGATTACCAGTCCCAAATTGAGCCTCATCTTCGGACCCTGGGCCAAAACGGAGTATTACATCAACGGGGGTTACGGCTTTCACAGCAATGACGGACGGGGGTCGACCATCCAGGTGGATCCCAGCACCCTTCAACCGGTCTCCAAAGTGGACCCGCTGGTGCGAACCAAAGGCGCGGAGGTCGGGACACGCACCGCCATCGTGCCGCATCTTCAGAGCTCCCTCACATTATGGATTTTGGATTCCGACTCCGAGCTTCTCTTTGTCGGGGATGCCGGGACGACCGAGCCAAGCCGCCCCAGCCGACGTGATGGGGTCGAATGGGCGAATTATTACACGCCCACTACCTGGTTCATCATGGACGCCGATTTTGCCTATTCCAACGCCCGTTTCACGGATTCGGAACCGGGGGTGGGAAATCACATTCCCGGATCGCCGCAAGCGGTGGCCTCCGTCGGGGCCTCGGTCGACGGTCTGTCCGGATTTTTGGGAAGCCTCCGGTTGCGCTATTTCGGCCCCCGACCGTTGATCGAGGACAACAGCGTGCGTTCCCAATCCTCCACGACGGTCGATGCACGAGTGGGTTACCAGTTTTTTAAGACCTGGCGGGTGTTGGTGGACGTGTTCAACCTTTTTAATGCCAAAGTTTCGGATATCGACTATTACTACACCTCGAGATTGCAGGGAGAACCACTGACCGGGGTGAACGACATCCATACGCATCCGGCGGAACCTCTCGAAGTCCGTGTAACCGTGGCCGCAAGCTTTTAAGAAAAAACTTGACCGCTGCTTAAAAAAGGGTTATATGGATAATACCTAATGACCATGATATCGCGAAAGACACAGATTAGGCGGACGGCCTTGGTTCTGGCCGCGGGCTACCTTTTCCTATCCGGTTTCATGTCGTTCGGGGCGGTGCAGCAGGGCGTTCATCCTATGCGCCATGCCGGCCACGCCAAACAGCACTCGACCCCTTTCTGTCACTGGATGTGTTCGGCCTCGACTTTTGTTCATTCGGCCGATTTCAATGTCAACCAGGACGTTCATCCTTCTTTTGAGAAGCTCCCGATCCGAACGGAGTCTTTTTTCAGCAGCCTTTCTGTCTTTCATGTTTATATCCGCCCTCCTCCTGTTGTTCTCGTCTAAAGATTTTTGACCCTTAATAAAAATTTAAAATAATCTCAATCCGGTGTCGCGTCACGCACGCGTTCGTCTTAATCTACCCAAGAGACGGGCGGGATACGTTCTGTCCGCCCCTCGTCCGGATTGCAGACATACGAAATCATCCAAAAGG
>DATKAN010000012.1 GCA_035498035.1 Nitrospiria bacterium | reverse complement strand
AAATGAGTTGTTGCTTTCAATCGCGGCGAAATACAAGAAAAGCGTGGCACAGGTAATTCTTCGTTGGGTTTCTCAAAGAGGAATTATTGTTCTTTCAAAATCGGTCCGCAAGGAAAGAATGATGGAAAATATCAGTGTGCTCGATTTTGAATTAAGCGCAGACGACATGGCTTCCATTACAACATTAGACACAAAGACAAGCAGTTTCTTTGACCATCGTGACCCCGAAAAAGTGAAATGGCTTGGTGAAAGAAAACTTGATGTTTGATCGCAAGCCATCGGCGTCAATGCCAAACCCTGCGCTCAAGCGGGGCTGCGCAAAAGCGCGCAGCCCCTTGGCTCCACGTTATACGCGCTTTCTTCCTGTAACCCGCAGCGTTGAATTCTGCCAAAATGGCGGAGCTTTCATGCCGTACTTGCGCAGACCAATGGCCAGACGCGATCGTGATCCAGTTCATTCAAGGAAGGAACAAAGAGAGGATCATTGCCTGTAAGGCGCAGCCACACCGCTTTGATAGCACATCCTAAACTAGCCAGTCCGGCTGCACCCGCAAAAAGTGGAAGACCAAACAGCGATGAGTTCTTCCTAAAAGAAAGACCATAGGAGAGTTTAAAATCGTCTTTTTTCTCTCCGGTTTTAGTCACGATTAGACTCCGATTCTCGTCCCGAGCAGGGATATTGGCCGGTCACAGTCCGTCTTGAATAAAACATCTCTAACTGATTGACACCCATTAAAATATCCCATTGAATCATACACTGTAATCATCGGTCGGTATATTGCCCGGGACCTCCTCGAATCTGTAGGCCGGGGGCTCTGAAGGGGGCCAGAAGGAGCGATATATTCGGTCTGCATCATTATATATAGATATATAGGCCTTCCGGCTGGCGCATGGGGTCGGCCCCGATTGGCAGGACGGCTTGACCGGCTCAACCGTTGACCGACAGCGGATTGACAGACGGTCTTCTCTCGGATATCTTTTCTGATGAGCGGAAGGATCTGAAAAACGCGGGTGAACCGATCGGGAAATGGTGGAGAATTAACCTGTCGATGCAAGGAGACGCGCCATGCTTACAGAGACCGCGCCGATCGAGGTAAGCCGCCATAAGTGCCTCATCTACGACGGCCATCCTTCGGAACAGCTTCCGGTCATCGTGCCGCTTTTGATGGACGGGCTGCGGGAAAACCTGCGCTGCCTTTACCTGGGAAATCCCGAGATGATCGGCATGGTCGATTCGGCTCTGACGGCGAAGGGCGTGGACACCGCCCGGGAGGTGCAGCGGGGAGCGCTCGTCCTTTCCTCGGACCGGGGTCACCTGAAGGGGGGCGGGTTCGACCCTCACGGGATGGTCGCCATGCTCCGGCAAATCATCGATGACGCCGTGCGGGACGGCTTTCGAGGGCTGTGCGCAACGGGCGACATGATGTGGGAGCTGGGCAACGACGGGAATTTTGAGCGGCTTCTGGAGTACGAAGCGCTCCTCGAACAGGTGTTTCGCGAAAAGCCGCTCCAGGGAATTTGCCAATATCACCGCGATACCGTTCCCGCGCAGGCGGTCCGGGACGCTCTCCTGACGCACCGGAGCGCCTACATCGGCCACGTGCTGAACCGGGACAATCTTTTCTATGTGCCTCCCGAGCTGCTCCTGGAAAGCCGCGACGGCTCAGCCCGCGACAAGCAGGGAGAATGGATGTGCCAACAGATCATCCGGATCCTGAACGCGGAGCGCAAACGCGACAAGGCGCTGGCGGCCTTGAGCGACAGCGAAGCCCGGCAACGCCTTCTGGCGGAGGAGTTGGCGGAGGCCAACCGGAACCTGGAGCGCAGAATCCGGGAGCGCACGGCCCAGCTGGAGGCGGTCAACAAGGATCTGGAGGCCTTTTCCTACTCCGTTTCCCACGACCTGCGGGCGCCACTGCGGCACGTGGACGGTTTCAGCCAGATGCTGCTGGAGGATTACGGAGCCAAACTGGACGACGGCGGCCGGGACACCCTCCAACGCGTCCGAAGCGCCGTCCGGCGCATGGGCGAGCTCATCGACGGCATGCTGCAATTGTCCCGGTTGGGCCGGAAGGAGATCCAACGGGAAGCGGTGGACCTGACGAGGCTCGCCCGGGAGGTCGAGCGGGACCTTCGCGGCCTGGAGCCCGACCGTCGGGTGGAAGTGGCGGTGGCGGAGGGCCTTTCCTGCGTCGGCGACCGGACACTGCTGCGGGCGGCTCTGGCCAACCTCATCGGCAACGCGTGGAAATTCACGTCGAAGCGGGAAAAGGCCCGTATCGAGGTCGGAAAATCCGGGGAGGAAAACGGCGCCCCCGTCTTTTTCGTCCTGGACAACGGGGCGGGATTCAATACGCAATACGCGCAAAAATTGTTCGGCGTTTTCCAGCGGCTGCACTCCCAGGAGGAATTCCCCGGCACCGGCGTGGGCCTCGCGACTGTCCAGAGAATCGTCCGAAAGCATGGCGGCCGGATCTGGGCGAAGAGCCGTCCGAACGAAGGCGCCGCCTTTTACTTTACCCTGCCGGATCCGGAATGCCTGGAAACCGCTTTTTCACCCCCGGAGGGAGGCCCCGTCCCGCAATGAGAATGTCGGACGGAAAGGGCATTTCTCGTGCTGGATCCTGACGCTCGTCGTTCTGTCGGCGCGCCGCGCGGCGGGCGGCGATGGGAAGCGATGCGGGAAGGGAGAACGGAAGGGGGCCGTTACAGAATAAAGGGGTCAAGTCTATGCTTGACTCATGTTATGGAAATAGGGCTTCCCTCCGGCCTCGCGCGCGGGGGTGTTATTGGCGTGCCTTCTTTCGAAAGAGCTCGGCGACCGCGGCCTTGCCGATCTTGCCTTGGGCGACGCCGACTACCGTCTTGACAAGGGCGGGGTTTGTGAGCCGAACGTCGATCTCATTTAGCTTCAAGAATACCAGAGCCGCGGCGGCGCCGGTGCGCTTATTCCCGTCCACAAAGGGGTGGTTCCGAACCATGTGGAAGAGATACGCGGCGGCCATCTCAAAGAGGTCGGAATGAAGATAGCGATTCCCAAAGCCGGCCTGAGGCTGGGCGACGGCGGATTCCAGGAGAGTCAGATCGCGGACGCCCGGATCCCCGCCGAACCGACGAACCTGATCGGCATGGATCTCAAGGACTTCCTCAAGGCTCAGAAAGACCGGCTCCACCGGTCAATCCGCCAGTCGCTTGAGGGCCCGCCCGTAGCGCTTGTTGACCCCCGCCAACGCCGCGCGAAACGCCTTTTCGCGCTTGGCGTCGCGGACGGGGGAAATGATCAGGCACTTTCCATCGGTGGTCACCGAAACGGGGGTATCGCTGTCGATTTCCAACAAATCGAGCACCGGTCGGTCGATCACGAGGGCCAGGCTGTTTCCGTGTTTGGTCAAACGCTTGATCATGAGTGGCCTCCGTCATATCTCAATGTATATCCATTGTATAACTTCCAAAACGGGGAGTCAAGGAAGGCCTTGTAAAGGATGAGGGTCAGGCCTTGCGTTCACGCATCACCGAAAAATGAACCGCCGGCCCGGCTCCCCTCCGGCCCCTTCGACTTGGGCTCAGGGTTTCACCTCGCGCGCGGGGGAAGGGGAGGGCTGGAAAGTGGAGCCGTGGATCAGCGGAGCAATAATAGATTTTAGGTGCGAGAGAAGTGCTCATGTCTTTTGTTGAATAATACTTAAGGCGGTGGCTTGGAGGGAAGCAAATCCTTTGAGGCGAGAATGGATCGACAAAAGATTGGACCCCTTGACTTGGGTGTCACCCCGATGCGCAAGAAGGCCATAAAATCCGGGTTCCAGGATCGGCGCGGCCGCGAGGCCATGGCGCCAGGCGATGTTCTGGCCGCGGCCTTGGCGGCCGTCGCACGCGGCTGGTCGGTGATTCCCGTGCGGCCGCGCGACAAGCGCCCCCTCATCGCCTGGCAGGACCACCAGCAAAGGCGCGCCGACGCCGGGCAGGTGCGCGCCTGGTATGCAAAGTGGCCCAAGGCCAATCTCGGCATCGTGACCGGGGCCGTCTCCGGGATCTTCGTGGTGGACGTCGATCCCAAACACGGGGGCGCCGAAAGCCTGGGGGAGCTCGAGCGTCGCCTCGGGCCGCTGCCCGTTACCGTCGAGGCGGTCTCGGGCGGGGGCGGCCGGCATGTCTATTTTGCGCATCCCGGCGGCGTCGTGCCGAACCGTGCGGGGCTGGCGCCGGGCATCGACGTGCGCGGCGACGGCGGAATGATCGTGGCACCCCCATCCGTGCATCCTTCCGGTGTGCGCTATGTCTGGAAATCCGGACACGCGCCCGATGAGCTCGCGCTCGCGCCGCTTCCGGACCGGCTGCTCACCATTGTGGCCACCGGGACGCACCCGGGCCGTGGCCTGCCGTACTGGCGGCGCCTGGCGGTCGAGGGCGTGCCCGAGGGCGAACGCAACACGACCCTGGCCTCCTTCGCGGGGCATCTCCTGTGGCACGGGGTCGATCCGGAGGTGGCCGCCGAATTGCTGCTGTGCTGGAACCGGGAGCGTTGCCGCCCGCCGCTGCCGGACGAAGAGGTCGTACGCACCGTCGAGAGCATCGCGCGCCTTCATCGCCGGGAAACGCCGCCCGGCGCGAAAGCCTGACGCAAAGAAAAAATGGGGATAGATTGTGGCGGGCCCGGTTTCATCCGGGGTTCAAATCTTTTGTTGACTCAAAATCAAATGAGGGTAACACACCTTCCAGGACCCGCCCGTTGGGCATCCGGTGCCCTTCTTCAAAGGCCCCGGGTTCGGGCCGGATGAATTGAAAGGAGAGACCGTCATGACCCCAAATACCGTCCGGCTTCACCGCGTCCTCCGTGCCCCGGCTGAAAGAATCTATCGCGCCTTCCTCGACGCCGATGCGATGGCCAAATGGCTTCCTCCGGACGGCTTCACCGGCAAGGTTCACCACCTCGATGCCCAAGTCGGAGGAACCTACAAAATGTCGTTCACCAATTTCAGCACGGGCCAGGGCCATTCATTCGGCGGAAAGTACCTTGAGCTCGTGCCCAACGAGCGCATCCGTCACACGGACGAATTCGACGACCCCGGCCTGCCCGGAGAAATGCAGACGACGATATCCTTGAAGAAGGTGTCCTGCGGGACCGAGGTGGACATCGTGCAGGAAGGCATCCCCGAAGTCATTCCGACGGAGGCGTGTTATCTCGGCTGGCAGGAATCGCTGGCCCTGCTGGCCCGCCTGGTCGAAGCCGAGATCCCCGATTAAAAGAACTGAGGCCCCTTGACTCACGCCCTGTGTTTCCCCCCCCGCGCGGGGGCCGGTGGGATGCCGGGTCATAACCAAGCCTTCTGAAAGCCATCATTGGGTCAGTAAGGATCGGTTCAGGAAGGGTTCTCCTTGCGGGGACGTTTCTTCATGAACGGTCCCCCCCCAAACTTCTTTGCGGTCTTGAACATCATAATTAGCCAGATTCCAGAGACCGAATACAATAAAGGCCATGGACCCCAAAGCCGCGGCGATGCCGCATACAAGTAAGAGCATGGTAAACCTCCCGATGCGAATGGTTATCGATGGTTTAAAGTTAGCTCCGGGGCATGAAATATTTCTTAAGATAATATGAACACCGTGTAAAATATATAGGAGGTGGGCCGGACCGGACGCGGGGGTTTACCCCGGACAATGATACCCTCCCCCCCCGGCCCTTCGACTCGGGCTCAGGGTTTCTCCCCGCACGGGGGGAAGGGGCGGAAGGAAGCGATCGACAAGGAGCGCCAATCACGATGACACGCGTAATGGGGGTGGACGGCTTTCGCGGAGGGTGGGTCGGCGTGCAGATCGAGGATCGAAACGGAACGGGTCGGTCCTTCGAAACGAAACTGTTCGCTTCGTTCAAGGATATTCTCGGGCTCGACCCCTTTCCGGACGTAATCGCGATCGACATCCCCATCGGTCTTTTGGACGGCGCGGGCCAGGGAGGCCGGGCGTGCGACCGGCAGGCGAGGCGGCTCCTCGGTCCCCAGCGGTCGAGCAGCGTGTTTTCTCCCCCCGTTCGTCCCGCGCTGGGGGCGACCGTCTATGAAGAGGCGCGGCCTCACGGCCTGACCCGCCAGGGCTTCGGGATCCTGCCCAAGGTCCGCGAAGTGGACGAGCAGATGACCCCCGCCTGGCAAAAAAGGATCTTCGAGGTCCATCCGGAGCTCTCGTTCCGGGAGATGAACGGCCGCCCGATGAGCCACAACAAGAAGGGCTCGCAGGGGCGGCTGGACCGGATGCAACTTCTTGAAATCCACCTTCCCGGTTTCTCCGGACGCCGTCTCGAGGATCGGCCGGAGGGGGTGGGGGCGGAGGATTATCTGGACGCCTGCGCGGCGGCCTGGACGGCGCTCCGGATCGTCGTTTGCGAGGCGGTTCGCTTTCCCTCGGATCCGCCCCGCGATCAAAAAGGTCTTCGAATGGAGATCTGGTATTAGCCTCCCGTGACGCCCTGTCATTTCCGATCCTCCCGCCCGGCCTTCCGATCGCGCTTATCCTAATTTTTTGGCCGCACGACGAACCGTTTAATATGAACTTGAAAGCACGGGTTTTCAAATGCTATGGTTACGAAAGGGAGGCCATTTTTCACGAGAGAACGCATGAGACAAGTTGCGGAGAGGGCAAAAAGATTTTAAATGGATCACCGTAAAAAAGAAAAGTTATGGCTGGGCGGTTGGCTGACCTTGGGGTGTATTTTAAGTATTTGGATGGCCGGACCCGCCCCGGCGGTAACGGCCGATTCGGGGAAGGAAACGATTCCCCTTGGAAAGGCCGCGGAATCCGGGGACACGGAACGGGTCCAAGAGCTCTTGGATCGCGGTGCGGACGTCAATGAACGGGATCGGGAGGGGACCACCCCTCTCCATGCCGCGGCCGGCACCGGTCAATTAAAGGTCGTCGAGCTTTTATTGGCCCGCAAGGCCAAGGTCGATGTCAAAGACAACGAGGGAGAGACCCCCCTGTTCTGGGCCGTGGCCACGGGTCATCCGCAAATCGTCCGACTTTTGCTGGCCCATCATGCCGGGGTCAACGTTCAGAATAAGGACGGTATTTCTCCGCTCCATCGGGCTTCCGGATGGGCCAATGAAGAAATCGTTCAACTCCTTTTAGAAAATCAGGCCCGGGTGGATGTGCGGGACAACGAGGGGGGGACCCCGCTTCTTTGGGCCGCCGGCGGAGGGTATCCCCGGATTGCCAAGTTGTTGTTGGACCACGGCGCGGATGTTAATGCGAAAAACAAATATGGGACCACGCCGCTTCACCGCGCCGCGGGCTGGGGCGGGAGCGAGGAGGTGGTGGAGGTTCTCCTAACCTATAAACCGGATATCGAGGCCAGAACCCGGGACGGGATGACCCCGCTCCACTGGGCCGTCTCGGGAGGACACGAGAAAATCATCCAACGCCTCCTGGTCCACCGGGCCGATGTCAATGCCAAGGATAAAAACGGAGATACCCCGCTTCATTTTGCGGCCCGATGGGCGGACGGGAAAATCGTGGATCTGTTGTTGTCCGACGGGGCCGCCGTCAACGCGAGGAACAAGGCCGGAAAAACGCCCCTCGATGAAGCCGACGCCTTTGAAAATCTGAACGTGACGGACCTTATTAGACAACACGGCGGGACCGAATAAATCGTCATTCCGGCGCGGAGGGCGTCCGCGGCGGGATGGGGGATTGAATCGACGGGGGACTACAGGATCATGAAGATCGCCCCGAGGGTCATGAGAAGCGCGCCAAGCGCCGACTTCCAAGCGATCCCCTCGCCGAGAAAGAGCGCTGCGAGAATAAGCACCAGCACGACGCTTAATCGATCGAGGGCCGCCACGCCGTGCGCGGGACCGTTCTTGAGCGCGATAAAATAGAAGAACCATGAGAGCGCCCCGGCCGCGCCCGAGAGGACGATGAACTGAAACGCCTTGCCGTCGACGGAGGAAAGGAGCGATCCCTTCCCGAGGAACAGGACGGCCAGAACCAGAAACACGGCCATGATAACCGCACGCACGGCCGTGGCAAGCGCAGGGTCGACGCTTGCGATGCCCATCTTGCCAAGGATGGCGACCAGCGCGGCAAAGACCGCCGAAAGAACGGCATAGAGTACCCATGAGTGCATGGAATCGCCGGATCGTTCAAGGTTGGGCCCATTTTATCACGAATCCGATCCCCCTGCCAATTCGATTGGAAATTCCCGCCTCCCCTCCGGCCGCGCGCGCAGGGGGACGGCCCCTCACTCCCGCGATCCGGTTTTCATCACGGCCGGAAACCGATTCACGTCTCGATTCGGGATCATCGCCGGTCGCGGTCCGTCTTGAACAGGACCTCTCCAACGGATTGACTCTCCCTCCAAGATCCATTAATATCATTCCCAGGCATCGTTTCGCGAAAAACGACCCATTCCCTTTCAAAGGCGCGCAGAATTTCACTCCCGGACCAGGATCCGCATCCGGGCCTTCAACCGATAATTCGTCTTAAAAACGCCCTCTGGCCATGATAAGCGATCGATGAAAAAGCCTTCTCCGAAGTTGCTCATGGCCGTCGTGTTGCTGGCGGGCGGTGTCGCCGCCGCGGCCTACTGGTATCTGGAGGTCCGCCTCCTGCCCTTTCGTTATGCGGGCACACTGGAAGCCACGAAGATCGATCTCTCCGCCCGCCTCTCGGCCGCCATCGATCAGGTTCGGGTTCAGGAAGGGGACCGGGTGACGGAAGGGGAAACGGTGGTCGTGCTGGACTGCGAGGACTACAAGATCGCCGCCCGACTGGCCCATGAGAATTACGATCGCGGGGTCCAGCTTTCGAAGTCCGATCTCGTATCCCAGGAGACCATGGACCAACTCCGGAACCGAAAAGACGATGCGGATACCCGGGTCGAATGGTGCTCGATCCTGTCCCCGGTCAACGGCAAGGTCTTGAGTCGCTACCACGAACCCGGCGAATGGATGAATCCGGGAACCAAAATCCTCACGGTCGCCAACATTCGCGACATCTGGGCCTACATCTATGTTCCGCAACCGCTGATCGCCCGGCTTTCGCCGGGGATGAAGGTCAAAGGGTATCTTCCCGAGCTCAACAACCGCGAGTTCGACGGCGTCATCCTGAAGATCAACGACGAGGCGGAATTCACCCCCAAGAACGTCCAGACCCAGGCGGAGCGGGAACGCCTCGTGTTCGGGGTCAAGGTGAGCTTCAGGGACTCCAACGCGGAGGAAATCCTGAAGCCCGGAATGACGATCGAGGTGGTGCTTCCCAAAAATTGAAACGACCGGTTTTCGGTTAGGCACGAATGACACCGCAGGACATACCACAGGGGTCCATTTCCATCTTCGTCCGCGAAATCCGAAAGCAGTTCGGACGCGCGACCGCGTTGGACGGCGTGTCCCTGGAGTTCGAGGCGGGATTGATGCACGGGGTGATCGGCCCCGAGGGGGCGGGCAAGACGACGCTGATGCGGGTGATCCTCGGCCTGTTGAAACCCGGCGCCGGGACCGTGGCGTTCCGGCTGGACGGGCGCCCGGCGGATTTCGAGACGATACGGCCGGAGATCGCCTACATGCCGCAGCAGCAGAGCCTGTATGGCGATTTATCCATCGGGGAGCACCTGGATTTTTTCCGCGCGCTTTACGGCATCCCCGACGAGGCCTATCGACTCAAGTGCGAGGAGCTGCTGCGGATCACGCGTCTGGCGGATTTTGTCGACCGCCCGGCGGGCCAGCTCTCCGGCGGGATGTACAAAAAGCTGGGCCTCATGTGCGCGCTGCTGCGCTCGCCCCGGGCGGTGGTGCTCGACGAGCCGACCAGCGGCGTGGACCCGATCAGCCGCCGCGAACTGTGGGACCTGCTCTACCGGCTCTCCGATCAGAAGATCCTGATCCTGATCACGACGGCCTACATGGACGAGGCGGAGCGGTGTTCGCGGGTGCACCTGCTCGAGCGGGGCCGGGTGGTGGCGGCCGGGGAGCCGCGCGAGCTGCTGGAGCAGGAGGGCGTCCAAAGTTTCGACGAGCTTTTCATCCGCCATGCCGTGGAAGAACCGGGGAGGAGGACCGGCCCATGAACCCCGTTGCGGTCGAGGTGCGCGACCTGGTCGTCCGCTTCGGGGATTTTACCGCGGTGGACGGGATCTCGTTCGCGGTGAGTCCCGGGGAGATCTTCGGGTTCCTCGGCGCCAACGGCGCGGGCAAGACCACGACCATCCGCGTGCTCTGCGGTCTCCTGGCGCCGACCTCGGGTTTCGTTCGGGTCGCCGGGGTGGGATTTGAGGAGGGGAGGCGGGCGATCAAATCCAGGGTCGGCTACATGTCGCAGCGGTTTACCCTCTACAACGATATGACCGTCGGAGAGAACCTGGACTTCATCTCAAGCCTGCGCAAGCTCGATCCCGCGGTCTATCGGGAACGCCGCCGCGAGCTGTTCGAGTTCATCTCTTTCGACCGGCCGATCGACTCCCCCGTCCAGGACCTGCCGGGCGGGATCAAACAGCAGGTCTCGCTGGCCGCCGCGCTGCTGCACGATCCGGAGATCGTCTTCCTGGACGAGCCGACCTCCGGGGTGACCCCCGCGGCGCGCGATCGCTTCTGGCGGCTGATCCGGCGGATTGCGGAGCGCGGCAAGACCGTGTTCGTGACCACGCATCATATGGACGAGGCGGAGCAATGCGGGCGGATCGCCTTGATGCGGGAGGGCCGCCTCGTGGCGACCGACAGCCCCGAACGCCTCAAAGACACGATGTTTCCCACCCCCGTTTACGAGTTCGACCCGAAGGTGCCGCTCAGCTTCGCCGAGATCGCTTCGCTGCAGGCGCACGAGGCGTTTTCGTTCGTGGAGCCCTACGGGCTGCGGTTTCACGCGGCGGTTCATCGCGCCGAGGATTGGGAGCGCGTCCGCCCGGAATTCGAGAAACGATTCCGCATCCGCCGGATCCGGCCCTCCCTGGAGGATGTCTTCATCCGCGCCGTGGAGCAACGGACGTGACGCCGTCCTTCGTTTGGACCCGCGCCGCCGCGGTGGCCCGCAAGGAGGTCTTCCATATCCTGCGCGACCCCTTCACGCTGGCCTTCGCCCTGGGCCTTCCGGTCGTGATGGTCCTGATTTACGGGATCGCGATCGACTTCAACGTGGAGAACGTCGCCTTGGCCGTGAGCGACTCGGACCAAAGCCAGACCTCCCGGCGGCTAATCGATGCGTTTGCCGGCTCGCGTTATTTCCTCGTCCAGTCCTCCGGTTCTCCGTCCGAGGGGTACCGGGATGTTTCCGCCGAGCGCGCGCGGGCGGCGCTGATCATCCCGCCCCGCTTCGAAAAGGACCTGCTGGCCGGGCGGGGCGCCCGGGCGCAGGTCCTCCTGGACGGGGCGGATAACTCCACCGTGGGACCCGTGGCGGGATACCTCAACAGCATCGAGGCCCTGGCCTCGAAACGAATCGCGGGGTTTGATCCGCCCCGGCCCTACGACCTCCGGACGCGTTTCCTGTTCAACCCGGAGCTGAACAGCCGTTGGTTCGTGATCCCGGGCCTGTCCGTGGTCGTGATGGCGATCCTCTCCATCCTGCTCACGTCCCTGACCGTCGCCCGGGAATGGGAGAACGGTTCCATGGAATTGCTGCTGTCGACGCCGGTCCGGCCGCTGGAGATCATCGCGGGCAAGATCGCGCCGTATGCCGCGCTGGGCCTCACGGCCCAGCTGTTCGTGTACGTCATCGCGCGGACCGTCTTCGGGGTTCCCTTCGTCGGAAATTTCGCCCTCTTCGGGCTGGGGAGCGTGCTCTTCCTGGGCACCTATCTCGCCCAGGGGCTCCTCATCTCCGTGATCACGCGAAAACAGCAGATCGCGATGCAGTTCGCCTTTCTCACCGGATTGCTGCCCTCCAACCTGCTCTCCGGGTTCGTCTTCCCGATCACCAGCATGCCGCCGTTCTTCCAATACTTCACCATGATCCTGCCGGCCCGTTGGTTCATGACGATCGCCCGCGACGCCTTTTTAAAGGGATCGAGCTTTGCGGAGATGGGCGGGGCGTTTCTCGCCTTGGCGCTTTTCTGCGGGGCGATGATCCTGGCCGCCACGAAGCGCTTCAAAAGGACCCTCGAACCGTGAACCCCACGCTGCTCGGTTTCATCAAGAAAGAGCTGATCCAGGCGGTCCGCGATCCCCGGATGAAATTCATCCTGTTCGTCACCCCGGTCATCCAGATGACGCTATTCGGGGTGGCGATCTCCAACGAGGTCAAGAACCTCCGGCTCGCCGCCTTTTTCGATTCGAAGGACACGGTGATGCGCGACGTCTACGAACGGAGTCTCGCGGGGGGCTGGTTCATCCCGGCGAAGGATTCCGGGGAAGATCCGTTCACGCTGATCCAGGCCGGAAAGGCCGACGCGGTCCTGGTGCCTCCGCCCGGCGGCTTCACGCGGGCGCTCGGGAGGGGCGACGCCCCGCTGCAGCTCCTCACGGACGCGACCAACGTCCTCCAGGCCCAGGCGGTGGAAAACTACCTTCAGTCCATCCTCCGGCAGACGATCCGCGACGACCTCGGGATCCTCCCGCCCGATCCCCCGATCCGCTTCGACGTGCGGGTTCTGTTCAATCCCTCCCTGGAGTCCTCCATCTTCATGGTCCCGGGCGTCATGACCATGCTCATGTTGATGACCACGATGGTCCTGACCAACATCGGAATCGTCCGCGAGAAAGAGATGGGCACCTTCGAGATGCTGATCTCGGCGCCGGTGTACCGCTCGGAGGTCATTTACGGAAAGACCCTTCCGTATCTCCTGATCGGCATGTCCAACCTGCCGCTGATCCTGGCGGTGGCGGTGTTCGTCTTCCGCGTCCCGATGCGGGGCTCGTTCCTCGTCCTGATCGGCGCGTCGTTCGCCTTCGTCTGCACGACGGTCGCGATCGGGACGCTCATCTCGACCTTCTGCCAGAACCAGCAGCAGGCGGCGATGGCCGGTTTCCTGTTCATGTTCCCCGCGATGATGTTCTCGGGGCTGTTCTTCCCGATCGAAAATATTCCGGCCGGCATCCGCTGGCTCGCCTCCCTCGACCCGCTCGCGCACTACCTGGGCCTGCTGCGGAACATCATGCTCAAGGGCGGGGATCTCCGGTACGTCGCCATCCACGTGGCCATCCTCGCGGTCATGGCGGTCATCAGCGTCATGGCCAGTTTCCGGCGCTTCCGCACCACCCTGCAATAGGCGGGCCGATCGATGGGAGGGCCCCGGGTGGGCGGAGCGGATGGACCCCACGCCGGAATGATTGGGATGGACCCGCCTCACGCCAAATAATATAATTCCGCGACACGATTTATTTGTTTCTCCGCCCTTCTTTTCTTCTTTCCCGTGACGGCCGGAGCCGAGGAGACGGGGGCGCCCGAATCGAAGAGCGCCGTTCCGTCCGAAAGCGTTTTACCGTCAAGAAAACCCGTCTAACCGATTGACACCCCGGAAATTATCCATTACAATCACACTCCGTTTATGGGAGTGAAAGGCGGCATGGTGATCGGAACGCCCCTGACGAAAAAGGCGGTGAAGTTGATGCTGCTCGGCGCCGGCGAGCTGGGCAAGGAGGTTGCCATCGAGGCCCAGCGCCTCGGGGTCGAGGTGATCGCCGTCGACCGTTATCCGCACGCCCCGGCGATGCAGGTGGCCCATCGCTCCCACGTGATCGACATGCTGGACCGGGATCAGCTCGCCGATGTGATTCAAAAAGAACAGCCCGACCTGATCGTCCCCGAGATCGAGGCGATCGCGACGGATTATCTGCTGGAGGCCGAGAAGACCTTCACGGTGATTCCGACCGCGCGGGCCGCGAAGCTGACGATGGACCGCGAAGGGATACGGCGCCTGGCGGCCGAGGAGTTGAAGCTCCCCACCAGCCGGTACCGCTTCATCGACAATCCCGAGGACCTGAAGGCCGCGGGGGCCGACCTGGGCTATCCCTGCGTCATGAAGCCGGTGATGTCCTCCTCCGGGAAGGGCCAGTCCGTCGTCCGGGCCCCCTCGGAACTTCCCCGGGCCTGGACCTACGCGATGTCGTCCGGACGGGCCAAAAGAACCAAGGTCATCCTGGAGTCCTTTATCAAGTTTGATTACGAAATCACGCTGCTCACCGTCCGCGCGGTCAACGGGACCGTCTTCTGCCCGCCGGTGGGCCACGTCCAGACCGACGGCGATTACCGGCAGTCCTGGCAGCCCCATCCGATGGACCCGCGCGTGCTGGCGCGCGCCAAGGAGATCGCATCCGCGGTGACGGAAAATCTCGGCGGGCGTGGAATTTTCGGCGTCGAATTGTTCATACGCGGGGACGAGGTTTTTTTCTCCGAGGTCTCCCCGAGGCCCCACGATACCGGTCTGGTCACCCTGATTTCGCAAGACCTCTCGGAGTTTGCGCTCCATGTCCGCGCCGTCCTCGGTTTTCCCGTTCACGAGCCCGTGATCCGGACCCCCGGCGGCTCCTCCGTCATCCTGGCCGATCGTGAAGTGCTCGCGCCGTCCTACGACATTGCGGGGGCCCTGGCCCTTCCCGGGGTCCAGGTCCGGCTTTTCGGCAAGCCCGATGGCCGCAAGAACCGCCGGCTCGGCGTCGTTCTCGCCCCGGGCCCGGATGCATTCTCGGCCCGCGATCTGGCCGTCAAGGCCGCTTCGACCGTTAAAATCGGTTTTTAGCAGGGTTTTGAACTTCAAAAGCGGTTGTGATATAATGCGAATCTGTTTGTTTGAAGACGGTGATCCCGGCGGTTGCATTGCGGACTCAGCGCCTGTAGCTCAGCGGATAGAGTATCGGCCTCCGAAGCCGAGGGTCGTGGGTTCAAATCCCGCCAGGCGCGTAGAATTTTTGCAGAGCAAAAATTCAGAGCGATGGAGCCATAGACAATGGAACATTGGATATGGCTCCATTGCGGTCCATTTTCCATTGTTCTATTGCTCATAAAGTATTTCGTGGGCCGTTAGCTCAGTTGGTAGAGCAGCTGACTCTTAATCAGCGGGTCGTAGGTTCGATCCCTACACGGCCCACCAGATATTACGACGGTTTAAAAAGAGCTGGAGTTTAACTTCCGAGACTGTCGAAAAAGTTCCGGCGGCCCCCTCCGGGGACTTCCAGCATTATAATTTCTGGAGGTTGGTCGCAAGGCCGAAGGGACCGAGGAGACCGCGCAGGGGCGTACGGCCGTACGCCCCTACAGATAGCACGTGAGGATCTCCGAGGGCCCGAGAAACCGCACCGCGCTGCGACAGCGGCGCGGAATATAATCTGTGCCGAAGGCACCTCTTCTCGGTTCGCCGTCTTCGGCAACGCAGCCGATGGGGTTTTGCAGAAGTCGAAAATAGGCTGCCTGGTGGAATGGCAGACACGCTGGCCTTAGAAGCCAGTGCCGCAAGGCGTCCGAGTTCAAATCTCGGGGCAGCCACCAATGGCAGAGGGCAGGCAAGATTGCAAAGATAAGAGGAGGTGGGCTGCTCAAAAAGCTTCAGATGTCCCCGGGGGGACTTCCAGTATTTTATATTCTGGAGGTGGGTCGCAAGGCCGCAGCCGATGGACTTTTTCAGCAGCCTCACAAAAAATGAAAGTTGCCGTCGAAGAAATCAGCACCGTTAAAAAATCGCTCAAGATCGAGGTGCCCGAGGAGGTCGTCGCCCGGGAGTTGGAGGCCGCCTACACCGATTTGAACCACCGCGTCCGGATACCCGGCTTCCGGCCCGGGAAGGCGCCGCGGTCGTTGTTGGAGCAGCGCTTCAAGGGCACCATCGAAGAGGACGTGATCCGCAAGCTGGTGCCGGACTATTATCGACGGGCCATCCAGGAAACCGGCCTTCATCCCGTGGAACTCCCGGCCATCGAAAAGGTGGAGCTGAAGAAAAACGCGCCCCTCTTGTTCACGGCGATGGTCGAGATCACGCCGCCGATCGAGTTGAAGGGCTACACGGGTTTGAAGGTTCAGCGCCCGAAGATGGAGGTGACGAATCTCGATGTGGACAAGGGCCTGGAGGCCCTTCAGGAGCAACACGCCCAACTGGTCGCCTGCCCCGAGGATCATCGGATCGCCGAAAAGGATTTCGTGCTGCTCGACTTCCGGGGCTCGATGGACGGCCGCCCCCTGGAGGGAGGATCCCGCGAGAACCAACTGGTCCAGATCGGGTCCGATACCTTGATCCCGGGATTTGAGGAGCAGTTGATCCACCATCAACGCGGCGATCGCGTCAAGGTTCAGACGGCCTTCCCGAAGGATTATCCGAAAGCCGAGCTGGCCGGCCGGGCGGTGGAGTTTGACGTCACGGTTCGCGAGGTCAAACAGAAAGTGCTTCCGCCGCTCGATGATGAACTGGCCAGGGACGCCGGGAATTTCGCGTCGCTCGATCAGCTCAGGGCGAAACTGAAGGAGGACCTGACGGCTCGGACCCGCTTGGAACAGGACCGGGCCGTCCGGACGGCGCTCCTCAAACAATTGAACGAGGCCCATCCGTTTGAGGTCCCCCCCTCCCTGGTCGAGCAGGAGGTCCAGGAATCCCTGGCCCGACTGCAGCAGCGCCTTCCGAAAGGCGTGACCCTGGAGCAGGCCCGGATCGATCCGCAGGCCGTCCGAAAAGAAATCGAGCCGGCCGCGCGGTCCAAGGTGAAGGGCCGCCTGATCCTCATGGCGATCGCGGAACGGGAGAAGTTGAACGTCACCCCGGAAGAGGTCGATTCCGCCCTGTCGCGGACCGCGCAGGAGCTGAAATTGAGCCCCGAGGACGTCCGCCGCCTCATCGTCTCGCAGGAGGGCAGCCTCGATGTGTTCAAGGCGCGGCTGCTCGAGGACAAGGCGATGGACTGGGTGGTTTCCAAGGCCGTGATTGAATCCGCGTAGCGGGACAATGAAATGAATAATGGTTTCTTTCCAGCGATGGAAGCTCGCGAGAGGGGGAGGCTCCATTCCGCCTCAGGCGGATGGAGGGGGCGACGTAAGCCCCTACAAAAAACAGAAAAGGAGTCTTGAAATGCTGGTTCCGATCGTCATCGAACAAACGAACCGCGGCGAGCGGGCGTACGACATCTACTCGCGTCTTCTGAAAGATCGCATTATCTTTATCGGGGCGCCGATCGACGATGTCTTTTCCAATTTGATCATCGCCCAGCTGCTGTTCCTGGACGCGGAGGATCCCGGGAAGGACATCAATCTCTATATCAACAGTCCGGGGGGCATGGTGACCGCCGGCCTCGCGATCTACGACACGATGCAGTACGTGCGTCCCGAGATTGCGACGCTGTGCATCGGACAGGCAGCTTCGATGGCGGCCTGGTTGCTCGCGGCCGGGGCACCTGGGAAGCGGATGGGGCTACCCAACTCACGTGTCATGATCCACCAGCCGATGGGCGGATTTCAGGGGCAGGCAACGGACGTCGATATCCAGGCGCGCGAGATCCTGAAGATCCGGCACCGCATGAACGAGCTGCTGGCGGAGCACGTCGGAAAGCCCGTGGAACAGATCGCCAAGGACACCGAGCGCGATTACTATCTGAGCGCGACCGAGGCACAAGCGTATGGAGTGATCGATCAGGTGATGTCGGGACAGCGATCGAGCGCGTCCGCCACGTCACCAGACGACCGCCCCACGCGTTC
>DATKAN010000011.1 GCA_035498035.1 Nitrospiria bacterium | reverse complement strand
GATCCCAGGGCTGGTTGAATCGCATCCGACGCATGACAAAAAACCATACAATAATGAAAATGAGAAAGGGTCCCCAGGTTTCGAGGAATGTAACCAAGAAACCCATCGGGTCGGGATTGTTATCAGACGCAAAAGACAACGCCGGCGATAGAATGCCGGCTAAGATGCTAACTGCTGATTTCAGATGGTTACGCATCGGTCCTCCGGTATTATTTGATCTTTTCCACGCCCCCGGCTCCGGCGCGGGGGCGCAAGGTCAAATTTCACGAACCGACACCGGGGGTTTTTAAACGCATCAAATCCCTGGCAAAGGGCCAGCAGAAAATCAAAAGTGCTGTCATCCCTCCCAAAACATGGCTCAATGGAACCGGCGCGAATGGGGCATCGTCCACCTTGACAAAGGCAAACGCGTTCATTGCCGATTCCAGAATGATCTTGCCGGTGGTGAGAAGAAGTACGGTCAGGCAAATCCAGCGCCACGGTCCGGCATCTCGTAGGCCCTGGAGGGTGAGATAAACAACCGCTCCGCAGGCAATTCCGGAAAGTCCTCCGTAGAATTGGAGGTTCGGTTGCGCAGCAAGCAGTCCGGCGCCGATCAGAATCGGCGAAATGATGTATAAACTTTTGTAGTATGGATAACCGCGGCGTTCGATCATCCAGCCGGCGATGCCGAGCGTCGCGGAATCATAAACAAGATGACTGAGGGAGAAATGCACCCAATTCCCGGTGATGAGCCGCCATACCTCGCCGGAAAGGATAGCCGCGCGATCGTATACAATCAGCGACGCCGAGTTGGGAACGACATAAGCGAGAATCCCGGCGGCGACCACCATCAAGGTCCAGACGGGATTAGGGCTGTCCCTCAATTGTGATTTTTGCGTTGCCATAGGCTGTAAGCTCCCATCCCGGAGACTAGAATCAGTACGAAAGGATCAATACCACCCCCGCCGGTACTACCCGGTCTTTGTACGACCTTGAATTCTTCGGGCGAGGTTTTGACCTTTTCTTGGAAAAGTTCAAGTTGTTCTTGGAGATTCACCACGAGATCTTTCGCGGCCTCATGGAAACTTGCGGTGCTGTCCGTTCTAAGTTGCTCGCTCAGGTTGACGGGCGTTGCCGATCCTTTGATTTGGCTGATGCCGGGCGCACGAAAAAGCATCTTACGACTTTGAATATGGTAAACCGCCGCGTCCACCATGGTATTTGTGTCGTCCTTCTCTCCTCTCACGACATACGCGCCGGCCAGGGTCCAATAGCTCATGGAGAGCATGCCTTCGTCCGTGAACTGAACCTGATCGTAGGAGAGAAGGGCAATCACATCGACACCGAACATGGTCCGGAGTTGATCCAGGTTGGTAAAGCTTCCCCCGGGCCTCAGGTAGGCCGACGGGATCAGCTCAATCGATTTAACAAACGGGTATTTTTTGAAATTGTCCCCGATCTCCTTCATCAGCGCGATCTTTTCTTTCTCCGGAAGAGGCGGAGTCATCGGAGCCGAAAAGTTTGTCGTGAACCCGGTCCTCGATTGTTCACTTCCCGGCACAAAGGCGATGCCGACTTTTATGGGCAGGGACAAGACGGGGATGGCGGCATTCTCTATCGGGTCGGATTTGCCCGGGTAAAGATAGTCGACCACGCTGCTGTTATGGTGTTGCCGTTGGGTGGCGCAGCTGATTGAGAGCCCGGTGGCGAAGATCAGAAGACCTGCCGTTATAAAATAATATCTCGCGGGTTTCATGTTTGACCTCCTTTGATTGACAAACACGGTTGAACGCCACCTTCGGCTCCGGCGCGGGGAGCAATTTATATCTTAAGACCCGGCCCAAGTCTTTCCCCGCCAACCCTGCCCTCTGGCCAAATCCGCCCTTCGGCCTATATATACCTATATATAATAGATACAGGTCGAATAAATTGCTCCTTTTTGGTTCCCCATATCCTGATCCGGGCAGGCACGGGGGCCTGCCCCTATAATTGGCGATTCGGATTTTCTTCGTCCTCCAACCACCGGGCGGGGTTTTCGGCGATGTATTCCCGGATGCGGTGCATTTCGGAATCATCGCGGATCACCCTTTCATAATAATTGCGTTGCCAGACAGGAACACGCGATACATGACGTTTGGTATTGATACGTTTCGTGACCGCGGATTTGAAACCGCGTACAATTGCGCCGATGGTTTGCGATGGGGATCCAAACGGTGTCCGACGTGTCGTAGGGGCGTATGGCAATACGCCCCTACCTGGGCCCGAGATCACCATGATCCCGTGACAATGGTTAGGCATCACGATGAATTCATCCAGTATCACATTTGGCCTGATAATGGCTGTTCGCAACCATTCCTCCTGCACTACCTTTCCGTAACCGTTCAATTGTAGTTGACCGTCTGCGACGTCTCTAAACAAGCATTCCTTATTCCATGTGCAGATCGTAATGAAATACGCCCCCACCTGGGAATAATCATATCTCTTCAGCCGGATCGATCAGGCGGTGATGAATTTCAGGGTTGTAATGGATTTGAGAAGCGGAAGGGGAGCGAAGGACCATAAGGTGCGCCTCCGGTAACCGGTTTGGGGGTCGGGACCTTGTTATATAAGCCGCGGCCCAGACCGGCGGTACGTCAAATCAGAATATACTGGAACCACGTCCAAACGTCAACTTTCTGCATCTCTTCCGTCACTCCGCGTTTGACAAGATCGAACAGTTCTTCTACCATGCGCCGCATGGCCGACTATCTTTTGGGACTCGATCAGGGCAGCACGAACTCGAAGGCGCTTCTTGTCGACCGCAAGGGAAGGATCGTTCGTCTTGCATCCGCGCCGCTCAAAGCCGTCCGTCCTCGCCCGGGTTGGGTCGAGCATGATCCAAAGGCCATCCTCAATTCTCAACTGCAAGCCGCCAAACAACTCCTCCGATCCGTCGGCAGGAATAATACCATCGCGGCCCTCGGCATCGCCAACCAACGTTCCACGATCATCCTTTGGGATAAAAAATCCGGACGGCCGTTGACCCCCGCGATCAGCTGGCAGGATTTGAGAGCGGACGAGCTGACGCGGCAATGGGGGGAGCACCGCGACCTGATCCGCTCGAAAACCGGATTGAGGCTCACGCCGTATTACGCCGCCCCGAAGCTGAGGTGGCTTCTGGACCGCTCGAAGGGACTGCGCGCCAAGGCCGAGAAGGGGAGTGTCCTCTGCGGGACGGTCAATACCTTCCTGGCCTGGCATCTCACGAAGGGCGAAGTCCACGCGACGGATCATGCCAACGCGGCGCGGATGCTCCTGATGAATTTGCACCGCCTGGCGTGGGATGAGGAATTGCTATCGCTGTTCGGTATCCCTCCGGCCATCCTTCCGCGCATCCTTCCGACTGCGGCCGATTACGGGACGGCGCGCCTCGGGGGCGTTGAAATCCCGATCCGCGCCTTGATCGGGGATCAGCAGGCCGGGTTGTTGGGACTGGGGGCGGTTCATCCGGGCGAGGCCGTGGTGAACTACGGTACCGGAGGCTTTCTGCTGGTCAACACGGGCCCCCAATCTGTTCCGCTTCCCGGGTTGCTATCCAGCCTGGCCTGGACGACGCCGGAGGAGACGGCCTATGTCGCGGAGGGAACGGTCAACGCGGTGGGAAGCGCCTTCGATTGGCTTATAAAGGCGGGATGGCTCAAATCGGTCGCTGAGATCGACCGGGTTGTGAAATCGTCCGGCGAACGGGTTTATCTCGTCCCGGCCCTTGCGGGCTTGGGCGCTCCCCACTGGGTGAGTCAGGCCCGGATGGGCATACTCGGGCTCGGACCGACCACGACCAAGGCCGACGTGGTCCGGGCCGCGATCGAGGGCGTCGCCTTTTTGATCAAGGACAGTGTCGAGGCCCTTCAACGAAACGGGCCCATCCGGATCAGGACGCTGACGGCCGGGGGCGGGGGCTCGCAAATCGCCTCCCTGGTTCAGACACAGGCTGATTGGCTCGGCATCCCGATCCGCCGCTCGGTCATTACCGAGGCCACGGCCCTCGGCGCGGCGCTCCTGGCCGGCGTCGGCGGCGGCTGGTGGAAAGCGCCCTCGTCGGTTCCGATAAATCGGGCCGGCGAAATCTTCCGGCCCCGGATTTCGGAAGCGGAACGGGAAAATATCTACGGCGGGTGGAAAAAGGCGATCGAGGCGGTAAAGATGTTCGGCGGGGAGGTGCTGTAGGGGCGACGCATGCGTCGCCCCTACGATGGTAAAACGTCATTCAAACCGGGCAGGGCAAGCCCCGCCCCTACTTTTTGTTAACGGGCTTTTCCTCTTTCTTCGGCTCTTCCTTCTTGATCAACTCCGACTTCCGCGGAATCTCGTCGAGAAAATCCTTGTTCACCAGTCCGATGCCGATCGGGGTGTTGCCCTGCGCGTACAGCATCCCTTTGAGCTCTTTTCCCAGCCGCAATTCGACCGGCGATTTCGGATTCTGATCCGTCAGGCGGATTTCATAGAGGGGCGGCTTCAGTCCGACCGTGGCCGGTTTTTTTACCGGGGCCTCGGTCGTCTGATACGCCTTGAGCTTTTCGACCTGATCCAGGAAACGTTTGACGAGGTCCTGCTTGAGCGGCCGGGTCTCCTCCTTCATGGCCCAGCCCGTCTCCTTCGAAATCAGCGCATATCGATCCTTCGGTGTGCGGACCTCGATGGCCTTCACCGATTCCGGCTTGAAGCTGACCATGCGCTTATCCTCGTAGTGAAACAGCTCCGGTTTGAGCTCATCCATATTGGCTTTGGCCACGCGGTAGATCGGTTTTCCCGGGTCGGTGACGACGTAGACGCTGTCTTTTTCAGACGCCGTGTAAAATCGCGCGGTCTGCGATTTTTTAGCGCCGTTATCCGTTTCCTGCATCGTGACCGTGACGAGGGGTTTTTTCAGGCCCTTCAGCGTCTTGTCATGGTCGGGGCCGGGATCGATGAAATAGGTGGCCCGGAGGTTTTGGAGCATCAGCGTCAGGGTGTTCAGTGCATCCTCGTCCGCGGGAGCTTCCTTCGGTTTCTTCAGCTGCCACTGTTTGTCCTGTTTGGTGATCAGAAAATGTTGTTTGGGAAATTCGAGGTCCACCTGATCCACCTTGTCGTGATCGATCGGGAGGATGATCTTCGTCCGAAAATCGAAGGCCGTCCGGGTCAGCGATCCCTTGATCCATTGCTGCGCCAGGACGACCCGCGGGTCGCCGTCCTTTTGAAGGTAAATGGTGCTCGGCATCGGCCCGTCATCGCCGATCAGGAGCCGCTCCGAGCGGTCGGGGAGGGTGAGCGTGATGTCCACGTTGGGATGCGCCAGTCCGAACTCGGCCATGTTCGGGGCCTGATCCTCCACCACCCGGGTAAAGCGGATGTCCCCCACCGTCGCGATCAGGCTCTGGACCTCCCGCTGGTCGGCCTCGGCTTCGAAGGGCTTCGTCAGCCGCCATTTCCCGTCCGCGGATTTTTTCAGTTCGATCGGACCGGACGGATAGCGCAGCTCGATCGTGTCGACGTCGCCGCTCGCGAAATTAAACAGCCGGTCCGCGTTCTGTTCGGCCTCCCCCGCTTTTTTCCGTTGGGGAATCTCGACGACGATCAGGTAGGCCGCGAGCAGCAGGAGCACGGCGGCCAGGATGTATGTCGTTGCAAATTTGTTGCGCACTATAAAAGCCGCCGACGTTTCCAGATGGCGATCCCGGTGATGAATACGGCGCCGGGCAGAAACAGGAGCGAAACGTACATCAGGACCGTTCCCTGGGACCGCGACATGAACAGCGGGGTGAAATGGGTTTCCTTCGCCCGGATGGAGATCAGGCCCTTTTCCTGGGCCAGCCAGGTCACGGTATTCAGGAACAGGTCGCCGTTTCCGGAAAAATTGAACGACCCGTTCGCGGCAAAGTCGGAGTCTCCGAACACGACCAGCGTCGGCCGCGCCTCCTCGGGCGCTTCGGGCTTCTTGGGGGCGTCATGGGCATGGGGTTCGGGCGACCCGGAAAGGGTCTTCCGGGTGACCACGACCGCCAGGGTCAAGGGCCCGCGGACGTCTTCCGCCGGATCGAAATTCAGCCGGGTCTCGGTCAGGCGGGTCTTGGACCAGCTGTTGTCGCTGGTCTGGGCCAGGGGTTTGTAATCGAAATCCGAAGACCGGCCCGGGTCGAAGTTGACCGACTGGGTCACCGGGAAAAAGGTCGCCAGGTTGAAGTTTTTCGTGATGTCATGAGGGGGGTAGTTCGTCACCACGGGCACCGTGAAATCCCCGCCCAGGAGCCGGGAGACGGGGTCGATAATCAGCCCCTTCCCCATTTTGATTCCCCACTGGGACAGGAAGTCGTCCAGGTTGGCCTGAACATCGGGGTCGAGGAGAAGCAGGACCTTGCCGTTGGCGGCCAGATAAGCGGACAGCGCGGCCTTTTCCTGCGGGAGAAACCCTTTCTGGGGCCCGGGAATGACCAGAACGGCCGTTTTGTCGGGAACCTTGCCTTCCTCCAGGAGCGAGAGCGCGCCGACATCGAAACCCTGTTTCTCGAGACCGTCCTTCACGCGGGAGTAGCCCGTTTTCTCCGTGTCCGAAAGGCGGTGCTCTCCGTGATTCTCCAGGAACAGGATTTTCCGACGCTCATCCTGACCGATGCGGATGATCGCGTTGGTCAATTCCTGCTCGTCGACCGTCTTGATCTGGGTTTCCTGTTTTCCGCTTTCGAGAACGAGGGTGTCGTACTGGGTGATTCCGTACTGTTTGGCCAGGGACGGCCTTTTGTCGGGATCGACGAGCGTGTAGGCGATTCGCGGGTTCCGGTAGTTGTAACTACTCAGCAGGTCCTTGGCCCGGCTCCGTCCTTGATCCGAGACGAAGGCCGTGATCTTCACGTCCCGGTGCAGGTCCTTTAAAACCTGCCGCGTCTGCGGCGCCAGGGAAAAGGCCGAGGTTTCCGAAAAATCGAAGCGCAGATGATGCCGGGACAGGATGAAGTTCAGGATGCCCAGGATGGCCATGAAGATCAGGACCATGAGGATGCTGTTGGCCCCGAGCTTGGTGGAGCGCCGCGTCGAGAAGGATTTCAGGGCCTCGAAATGAACGATGAAGAAAAAGACCAGCAGCCCGAGCGCCGCCAGCTCCGCGAGCGTAACGTAGAGTTTCCATTCGGGATTGACCTGATAGACGATGGCCGCGGCGATCGCCGTCAGAAAGCCCAGCCAGCCGGCGCCTTTGCTTAGTGAATTCAGCATGAGGGAATCTTTTTTCTCGGGATTGGCATTTTTATTTCCACCGCTGCGACTCCAGGACGCGGTGGGTGATGAACAGTCCCGCGACGATCAGCGTGGCCTGGTAGACCAGGTCCTTGGTGTCGATCATTCCCCGGATGAAATTCTCGGTGTGCTCGCCGATGGAAAGGTAGGTGAGGAACGACCCCCAGGACGTGTCCGAGACGGTCTGGGAGATCCAGCCGATCAGCCACAGGATGAGGACCGCGCCGAAGCCGATGAAACTGGCGATGATCTGATTCTCGGTCAAAGACGACGCCAGCAGGCCGACGGCGATGAAAACGCCGCCCAGGAGCCAGATGCCGAGGTAGCCCGTCAGGATCGGCGTCCACTGGATCGAACCGTAGTACCACATCAGCAAGGGCATATAAGCGGTCATGGCCAGCATCAGGGAGAAGACCACCATCGCGGCCAGGTATTTCCCCAGCACGATGGACAGCAGCGGCACCGGGGAGGTCATCAGCAATTCGATCGTCTTGATCTTTTTTTCCTCGGCGAGGAGGCGCATCGTGATCAGGGGCAGGGTGAGCATCAGGATCACCGCCATGTTGTGGAAGGTCGGGCGGAAAATCAGATCGTTCAGATTGATCTGCGGGAGCGCGCCCTGCACGCGCATGATCTGCATGCTCTGGCTGCTGGCGAATAGCACGATGCTGTAAAACAGGTAACCCGAAATCAGGATGAAGATCGCCGTCACCACGTAGGCCATCGGCGAGGTAAAAAGGACGCGGAGCTCTTTTCCCATGATGGCCAGCATGCTTCTCATGCCGCATCTCCCTTCAGGACGGCTTCCTTCGGTTCTTCCGGGTTCGATTCTTCCTGGGTCAGCTGGAGGAAGACGTCCTCGAGGGACAGCTTGACCGCGGTCAATTCCAGCAGGCCCCAGCCGCGGCGGACCGCCTGGGCGGCGAGCTCGGTCCGGATGTCGCGACCGAGCTCGCATTCCACCATGAACACCTGTCCGTCGGTCGACGGTTCCTGAAAGATCGAGACGACGCCCGGGACGGTTTTTAACGCCTCGGCGGTTTCGGGCGAGGGCGTCCGGAGCGTCAAACGGATCTTTTCCGACTGACGAAGCTGGGCGGACAGCGTGTCGGGCGTGTCGACGGCCACGATCCGGCCCTTGTGAATGATCACCACGCGTTGGCAGACGGCGGTGGCTTCGGGAAGAATGTGCGTGCTGAGGATGACCGTGTGTTGTCCGGCGAGTTCCTTGATGACCTCGCGCATCTCGATAATCTGTTTCGGATCGAGGCCCGTGGTCGGTTCGTCCAGGATCAGGACCTCGGGGTTGTGGATCAGGGCTTGGGCGAGCCCGACGCGTTGACGGTATCCCCGCGAAAGGTTGCCGATCAGGCGGTGACGCACATCGGTCAGCGCGCAGCGCTCCAACACCCGCGTCAGCGCCTGGGCTCGATCCCTCCGTTCGATGCCCTTGATCTTGGATACGAAGCGGAGATATTCCGTTACGGTCATCTCGGTGTAAAGGGGCGGGGACTCGGGGAGATAGCCGATGTGTTTCTTGACCTCCTGAGGCTGCTCGAAAATATCGTAGCCGGCGACGGAGGCCGTTCCGCTCGTGGCCGGGAGGAAGCAGGTCAGGATGCGCATGGTGGTGGTCTTCCCCGCGCCGTTGGGTCCCAGGAAAGCGAGGATCTCGCCTTTCTGCACGTTGAAGGTCACGTCCTCGATCGCGGTGAGATCCCCGTATCGCTTCGTGAGATTTTGAACGTTGATCATTTAAGGCCCGGTTCTTTCACGGCGAGTTTTCGACGGCAGGCGGGAGTTCAACCGACCTGAATGGAATGAATTGAAAGGAAAACATGTTTTTCATCACTGGAAAAATAATATAGCGTAACGAAAAATCCTTTGTCAAGTTTCAGACCCGGGGCCTTGGTTTCGGGCGGGCGGGATCGTTTCTTACCGGATCCTGAAGTTCAGGGTTTTCAAGACGGTCCCATCCTCGGAGGTTACGTCCACTTTCCAATCTCCGGAGGCGGAGGGTAAAATCGTTTTCGTGCTGTAGGTCCGCCAGCTCGTCGATTTGACGGGAAGGGTCACTTCCATCACCATCTTGTCCCCTTGGAACCAGAGGTGTTTGATAAAGGCGGGGGGCCGATCGCTCTTGATCCGGGTGAAGCAATAGAGTTTTCCCACGGTCGAATCAAACGACAGGGCCGGCTTGACCGGCGTCAGGTTTTCCACCCCGGGTGCGATCACGGCTTCTTCGATGGTGAGGGCCGGCGGGCTCTTTTCCTCGGAATAGGCGAGGCGGGTCGCCAGGATCGCGGTCAGGATTCCCAGCGCCAGCAAACCGTGGGAAAGCAGTTTTTCCTTTTTAAGACGAGTCGAAGCCATTACAGATCCCTTTCGCGACGGTCAGGGAGATGGCAACGGACGCTCATTTTTCTTCAAGCTCTCCAAACCGTCCAGGATCCGGTGTTCCAGCTCGGTGCCCAGTTCCGGAAGCGTTCGAAGAAGGCGGGATCGGGCCAGTTGTTCAAGGTCCTGGAGGTTTTCGATCTGAAATCGCTTGTGGAGCAACATCGCCCATTTGGGATCGAGCCCGGGAACATGGAAGGGAATGCGGTCTGGGACCGGATTGTCGAAATCCGGTTCGCGGATCGTTCCGGTTTTCAGGCCCTCCAAAATTTTCCGTTCCAGATCCCGGCCGATCCCGGGAATCTTTTTTAACTGGCCGCGATGGGCCAGATCGGCCGCCGAATCCTTCGATCGTTCAAGATTCGTTGCCGCGTTCCGATAGGCCCGGATCCGGTAAGGGTTGGCGCCTTCCAGTTGCAAGCGGTCTGCGATGCTCCGAAATGCGTCCGCGATCTGTTGGTTCGTCATGAGGATAATTATAACACAATCGTAGGCCGAGTAGAGGGGGCGGGAGGTCGAAATACCAGGCTTTTATTGGTGATAGGTATGGAGATCCTGGGAATCCCGGTCGCTATGTACCCATCTCCCAGGAGGCCAGGTATTTCTCCTGTTCCTTGGTGAGCCGATCGATCTGGATCCCCATACCTTTGAGTTTCAGCCGTGCGATTTCCTGGTCGATCGCGGCGGGTACAGGATAAACCTTCCGCTCCAGTTTCTTGGAATTCTTCACCATGTACTCGGCCGAGAGGGCCTGATTGGCGAAGCTCATGTCCATGACGCTGGCCGGGTGGCCTTCCGCGGCCGCCAGGTTGATGAGGCGGCCTTCCCCGAGCAGGTTGACGCGCCGTCCGTTGGACAGCGTGTACTCATCCACGAATTCACGGATCGCGCGCTTTCGCTGGCTCATTTTCTCCAGTGCGGGGATGTCGATCTCGACATTGAAGTGGCCCGAGTTGCAGACGACCGCGCCGTCCTTCATGACCGCAAAGTGCTCGCGGCGAATGACCTTGATGTCGCCGGTGACGGTGACGAAAAAGTCGCCGATCTGGGCCGCCCCGGCCATGGGCATGACGCGAAAACCGTCCATGACGGCCTCGATCGCCTTGAGAGGATCGATTTCCGTGACGACGACGTCGGCGCCCATCCCCTTGGCCCGCATCGCCAGGCCGCGCCCGCACCAGCCGTAACCGCTGACCACGAAGACCGTCCCGGCCACCATACGATTGGTGGCGCGCAGGATTCCGTCGACGGTGCTCTGGCCGGTGCCGTAGCGGTTATCGAAAAGGTGCTTTGTGTTGGCGTCGTTGACCGAGACGATTGGGAACTTCAGAACGCCCCGCGCGGCCATACTTCTCAGGCGGATCACGCCGGTCGTGGTCTCTTCGGTCCCGCCGATGATGTCCTTCAGGAGGTCTTTCCGTTTGGAATGAAGCGTCGAGACGAGGTCGGCGCCGTCGTCCATCGTGATCATGGGCCGGTGATTCAGGGCCGCCTGGATATGGCGGTAGTAGGTGTCGTTGTCCTCCCCCTTGATGGCAAAGACCGGGATTTGATGGTGCTCGACCAACGCGGCCGCGACGTCGTCCTGCGTGCTGAGCGGGTTGGAGGCGCAGAGCACCACGTCGGCTCCGCCGGACTTCAGGGTGGTCATCAGGTTGGCTGTTTCGGTGGTGACGTGAAGACAGGCCGAGACTCGGGTCCCTCGCAACGGCAGCTCTTTTTTGAAACGCCTGTTGACCAGATCCATGACGGGCATTTCCTGCTGCGCCCATTCCATCCGGAGCAGGCCCTTTTGCGCGAGACGAATGTCCTTGATATCGTAATCCATTATATTCCGGCTTCCTTTCGAAGGGTTTCGGCCAAATCGGTTTTTTCCCAGGTGAACTCCGGCTCCGTTCGGCCGAAGTGGCCGTAGGCCGCGGTCTTTTTGTAGATCGGACGCCGGAGTTTCAGGTGATCGATCATTCCCTTGGGCGTCAACGGGAAATGTTTTTGAACGAGCTTCAGGATTTTCTGGCTTGGAACCTTTCCGGTATTCTTGGTGTTGACCAGGATGGAAACGGGCTCCGGGACGCCGATGGCATAGGCCATCTGGATCTCGCAGCGGTCGGCGAGCCCCGCCGCGACGATATTCTTAGCGATGTACCGGGCCATGTAGGACGCCGAGCGATCGACCTTGGAGGGGTCCTTCCCGGAGAAGGCTCCGCCGCCGTGGCTCCCGACGCCCCCGTAGGTGTCCACGATGATTTTCCGACCCGTCACCCCGGTATCCCCCTGCGGGCCTCCGACGACGAAACGGCCGGTGGGGTTGATGTGATAAATAATTTTTTCTTCATCCATGAGTTGGGGGGGGATGATGGGCTTGATGACTTTTTCAATGATATCTTCCCGGATTTCCTTTAACGTCACCTCCGGGCTGTGCTGAGCCGAGATGACGACCGTCGTGACCCGGACCGGTTTGCCGTCCCGGTAGTCTACGGTGACCTGGGACTTACCATCCGGCCGGAGGTACGGCAGGACGTCCTTTTTCCGGACTTCCGAGAGCCGACGGGTCAGCTTGTGGGCCAGGATAATGGGAGTGGGCATGAACTCCGGTGTTTCGTTGCTGGCGTACCCGAACATGATGCCTTGATCTCCCGCGCCGCCGGTGTCTACGCCCTGTGCGATGTCCGGAGACTGGGCATGGATCGAGGTGATCACGGAGCAGGTCTCGTAATCGAAGCCGTATTTGGCCCGCGTGTAGCCGATCTCTTTGATGGTTTCACGCACGATGTCCGGAATCTCGACGTAGCAGGTGGTGCTGATCTCTCCCGCGACGAAGGCCAGGCCGGTGGTCACAAAGGTTTCGCAGGCCACCCGGCCATACGGATCCTGGCCGATAATGGAATCCAGGATCGCGTCGGAAATCTGGTCTGAAATTTTATCGGGATGTCCTTCGGTGACGGATTCCGAAGTGAACAAAAAATCCTGTCCTGTCATTTCTATCTCCTTTATCTCTTCTTTTCCCAACTTGTGTTGGTGAGCATGGTTGAACGTGCAAACCCAGGCGGTCGCATTCGGAATACTTCTTGAATGGAAACCATTCAT
>DATKAN010000010.1 GCA_035498035.1 Nitrospiria bacterium | reverse complement strand
GCAATCCCTGTTTCAATCATCAACAAGCTGAAGCCGATTACGATTAAACTGATAAATTTTTTCATTTCATTCCTCCTTTGCGGATTAAAAAGCAAATCGAACTGTTTTTGGATCTTTTACGTCCCAGGTGGCTTCGTTGCCAAGGGAGAGATTAGGATACGGCGCCCCAAAGTACCCTCAGGATAGAAGAGCCATCCAGAGACGAGAAAGAACAGAACCGTCAGGCTTAAATACAGTACATCCATCGCCCCTCCTATGGTAAAGATAATTTTCAGGTATACCATTTGCCGATAAAAAAAGTAAAGTTAAATGGTCGTTAAAAATGGGCTGAATGCCGTTAAGATTTCATTAAGACGGTATTCTGTTCGGGAACGGAAGCCCTATTAAAGGGAGATTCTTTCCTACAAAGTTGTTGTCTTCCTACAAAAACGAATAGAAATCGCCACGAATTATTTTTGCGTTCTGGAAAGGCGAAATTCTAAAAATCGTTAACGGAATAAGCTGTTACGAGATCCATCCTCGATGATCGTTTGCACTGGCATGATAGTTGCTCAAGGTATGAATCACGGGTGGATGGAATTGCTATCGGGAGAGAAAAGGAAGGAGGTCACGATCATGAACGCCGCTTTGCAGGATCGTAGGATACGGGGGAGGGTTTATCTTCCCTTGGAAGATAAGGCCTTGAATTTGACAAGTCAGGACCTATTGAATATCTCCAAGGTGGTCAATCGAGTCCAAGGACGGGTTCGTATCCGTCAAGGTTCATGGCAGGTGTTGTTGGATGTCCCGATGATCCATTTTCAAAAGCTGACCCAAGGGCTTTTGGAGGTGGGTTACCGGCATTCCGGCCATTTTGAAAGGGTGAACGAGACATCGACGTTTCTTCTGGGAGGGTTGCCGAATGAAACCCCATTTTAGAACCGTGGGTGAAATCATTATCACAAATACATTGTTTGCCATGGAAGAAAGCCCGGCCTACGCCGTGGCGATGAAGCTCCTATCGAAGAGCTTTCAGGGCCTCCCGGTCCTGGATCCTTCGGGAAAAGTCGTGGGAAAGGTGACCGAAATCAATTTGCTGAAGGCCCTCAAGTCCGGGAAAAATCTTCACGAGACAAGGGTCCGGGAGATTATGGCGGAAGCCCCGCCGGTCGTGAATACGGAGACACCGCTTGAACAAGCGGTAGAGATCATGGAGGCCAACCAGCTGGTCCGATTACCGGTCCTGAATGGCGGCCGCTTTATCGGGAGCGTTTCGCGCCACGATCTCCTGAGGGCCTGGCTCGGGGTGTGGCTGGATTCTGAAAGAGGAAATTATGCGGAAGTCATCGGGTGAGGGCTAGGCGGTGTCGTTTGGGTGCAAGGTCTGATCCAGGCGCATTTCCTGAAGGTCCAAATCGAGCTCGATAAAACGAAGTACCGCATCGCTGATACGACCGGCGTTGTGAAGCTCCATGATCTTCGATCGTTCCGTGGCCAAGGCCTTCAGCTGCAGCTCGACTTCTCTCTTTGAAAGATGGCCGAATTCACCGTCGCTTTCCTCGTCCCGATGGCGGTTGAGATTGTGAATCTGCTTTTGGTAGTAACCGCGCAAGTGACGCGCCGTATCGATCGAACAATCTCCTTTCGTCGGCCAGGTATCGATTTCGGCGAGGGCCGCATGGGCCGCCTCGATGCGCGCCGAGGTTTCCTGGTAATGGGCCCCCCGCCTTTCCCGTGCGCCGTCCCGGTCGACGCCAAGCCACCGGATCAGGGACGGAAGCGTGATCCCCTGAAAGACCAGCGTGCTCACAATCACGCAAAACGTAATAAAGATAATCAAGTGACGGTCCGGAAAAGGGGTCCCGATCTGCGTAAGGGCCGGGATTCCAAAAGCCGCCGCCAGGGAGACGGATCCCCTCATTCCGGTCCACGACACGATGAAGATTTGCCGCCAGGGCGGCAGCGGGTCGCGCTTTCGAATCCGCGCGCTGAGGAATCGCGGCAAAAAAGCGGAGGGAAACACCCAGAGGATCCGGGCCGCGATGACTGCGACGCTGATCAAAACTCCGTCGTAAAGCAGGGCGGAGGCCGGAAGGCCGGCGGTATTCTCGATTACGGATTTCAACTGCAAACCGGTAACCAGAAAAAGAACGTTGTTCAGGATGAATACGAGCATCTGCCAGATTGGAATGGCCGCCAGCCGGATCCCGGGGGTGGACAGGAGGGAGAAGTTCCGTCCGATATAGAGGCCCGCAACCGCCGTCGCCAGGACCCCGGACCCGCCCAGACGCTCCGCCGGAAGATAAGCCAGGTAAGGGGTCAGCAGCGACACTGTAATTCCGAGGGCGGGATCCCCCAATTTCTGTCGAAATTTTGAAACGGCCCAACCCAAAAACAGACCGTAGCCCACCTCGCCGAACACCACAGCCAGGAAAGTCCCCAAGGCCTTATTGAATGAAAAGGATGCGATAACGGCCGCGGCCGTGGCGAAGCGGAAGGCCGTCAAGGCCGTGGCGTCGTTCATCAAGCCCTCCCCCTCCAACACGCTCACGATCCGATGGGGCAGGGAGAGTCGGCGGGCGATGGTCGCGGCGGCCACATCGTCGGTCGGGGCCACGATGGCCCCCAATACGAAGGCCGCGGCCCAGCCAAGGCCGGGAATGAAACGATGCGCCACCACGGCGACCACCCCCATCGTGAAGAGCACCAGCCCGAAAGACAATAGAAAAATCGGACGAAGGTTTTTTCTGAACGCCTGCCAGGAGCTGGAAAATCCCCCGGCATAGACCAAGGGCGGCAAGAAGACAAGAAGGATCAGGTCGGGGTTTAATTCGATCTGCGGGAACCAAGGAATAAAACCCAAAAGAACTCCGGCAGGAACGAGGATCAGCGGTACGGGAACCGACAATCGATTGGACAGGATCGTCAATCCGACCATGGCGGCGATCAACACAAGGACGATCTCGATCAGATTGGTGACTTCCATTTAAGAATTCCCCAAGTAGATGCATTCCTGGAAGAACGAGCCGATTTAGTTCATGTTATCCTATGAGAGAAGGGTCTTTTAATCAAGCGAAACATAAAACCGCTCCCGGGGCCGCAAGGCAGCTTTCATCATGGGTTTGACGCGGCCCTACCAACTGGTGTTAAATAGGCCGATTTGCCGCATTCCGTTCCACCCATCCCGGGGTTCTATGTATCGTTGGGGACGTTGTTTGATGAGAGGTCTTTTCAAAAGGCAGTTGGTCCGCGGTTCCAATTACCGGCGGTTCACCGGATTCGGCGGTCCGATTTGCGGCGCGATTCTTCTGGCCACAACCCTCCTTTCCCCCCTCAACGGATACGGTCAAGGCTTGCTGGGCGATCCCTCCTCGACATTGGGCGGATGGGGAAAGTTCAAATTGGAGGCGGGTGCGGGCTTTATCGACAACCCGAATATTAAAATTGACAACAAACACTACTCGGTCACGGACCCCAATGGTATAAGTCATAGTTTGGTTGCTACCGAAACCAGTGAATCGATCAAGACGGAACAACGTTTTCTTGCCGCTACTATGGGAATGGGAAGGGCCCTGGATCTTTTTATCAAGGTGGGAAAATTCAAGACCCAAGACCCTTTCGATGGAGAATTCAAGCCGTCGGGTGGACTGGGGTTTCGGTTCAGCCCTCCTCAGACTGGTTTTTTGAATTTTGGGTTTCAGATGCAGGCCTTTTACGGCACGAGCGAAAACAACGGTTATGATACGTCGGTCGATATTTTGACCCAAACCGATCCGAAGGGTGTGCACTATCAAATCACCGGCGATGGAACCGCGAAGGATCAATTGAGGTTGATCAGTTACGATATGGTGTTGGGCGTCGGGGTTCAAAATATCCAGTATGTCCGACCCTATGCCGGACTTCTCGTGTCGTTTCAAAACAGGACTGAAAAGGGGTCTTTTTCCGGACAGGGTGATTTTATTACTTGTCATCCGACCTGCAATGCTTCACCAGGGACTAAGCCTATTACGTTATCGTGGAATACGGATGTGGCCACGGATTCATTAATAGGCGGAGTATTCGGGCTTACCATCACCCCTGTCGATTGGGCCGGGATGATCCTCGAGGGGAATTGGGCCGGAGGAAGTCTGGGACACCAGAGCGGGTTGATGGCGTCGGCCTTCGTCAAATTTTGATCGTCTTCCTGAAGCCGCCTGTCCGATCGTTCCAAAGAAAAAGGGTCACGCTGCCGTGACCCTTTACCTGCCCGAAAATAAGGATAAAATATGTTGGTTGCGGGGAGAGGATTTGAACCTCTGACCTTCGGGTTATGAGCCCGACGAGCTACCGGACTGCTCCACCCCGCAAAGGCATCATAACAACTTGGGGGAGGGCTGTCAAGGCTTGATTTCGAGACCCCGTCATGGTAGAAAATGATCATGGCGGTTCTTCCCATCCATGAATTTCCGGACCCGGTTTTGAAGGCGAAGGCCCAGCCGGTGACCGAGTTTGATCAGGAACTGCAGAAGCTGATCGACGACATGTTCGAGACAATGTATGCCGCGCCGGGTTTGGGTCTGGCCGCGCCGCAGATCGGACGGTCGCTTCGGCTGTTCGTGTACGACCTGAAGGAAGGGGAGGATCATCCGCGCCACAGCGGCGTTCTGATCAATCCGGAATTTATTTCCAGGTCGGGAACTCAGACGGGGGAGGAAGGCTGTCTGAGCGTCTCGGATTATCGGACCCAGGTGACACGGGCCAACCGGGTCGTCGTCAAAGGGGTCGATCGGAACGGGAAGGAGGTCACCGTGGAGGGCGAAGGGCTCATGGCCCGCCTGCTTCAGCACGAGATGGATCATCTCGACGGGACCTTGTTCGTGGACCGGTTGAGCAGTCTTAAACGGCAAATGTACCTCAAACGCCTGAAGAAGCGCATGAAGGCGGAAGCGAGATAAATCCGTCACAATCGGATAAGCGATCGGCCGGCTTCGGCCTTCCGGGCGCGGGGTGAGGGGGCCATTGTCCAATGCGACTGATCTTCATGGGAACGCCGGAATTTGCGCTGCCCAGCCTGAACGCGTTGCATCAGTCGGGCCATGCCATATTGGCCGTCGTGTGCCAGCCCGATCGGCCCAAGGGACGCGGGGGCCGTCTCACGCCTCCCCCCGTCAAAGGGATGGCCGAACGGTTCGAGCTGCCGGTCCTCCAACCGGCCAAAATGAAAGATCCCGCCTTCCTTGAAGGCCTCCGCGACTTGGACCCGGAGGTCATCGTGGTGGTGGCCTTTGGTCGAATCCTTCCCCCGGCCATCCTCGATCTGCCCCCGCGCGGGTGCATCAATCTCCATGCCTCGCTTCTGCCCAAATATAGGGGCGCCGCCCCGATTCAGTGGGCCATCATCAACGGGGAACAGGAAACCGGCGTGACGACGATGCGGCTGGATCCGGGCATGGATACGGGCGACATCCTCCTTCAGGAACGGATGCCGATATTGCCGGAGGATACGGCCGGAAGCCTGTCGGCTCGGATGGCCGAACGGGGAGCGGACCTGATGATCCGGACCTTGAAAGGCCTCGAATCGGGGGACATCGTTCCCGTGCCGCAGGATCATGCCCAGGCCACCCTCGCGCCGATCCTGGAGAAGGAAGCGGGCGAAATCGACTGGACCCGGCCGGCGGTCCATATCCTGAACCGAATCCGTGGGCTCTCCCCCTGGCCCGGGGCCTACACCTTTTATCAGGAGGAGCGGTGGAGCCTCTGGAAGGCGGATCTGGGGGATCCGACGGCGGGCGGTCCTCCGGGGACGATTCTGAAAACCGGCCGAGAGGGAATTTCGGTGGCGACGGGTCAAGGTCTCCTCGAGATCCTGGAACTTCAACCGGCCAACCGACGTCGAATGAGCGTCCGGGATTTTTTAGCCGGACACCCGGTCGAAACGGGCGTAGTGCTGGGGGGGTGATCTTGCATATCGGTTTCAATCTGATGTAGAATGAAAATACATTCTTCGAGTGTAAAGGGAGGTTTGTTAAGGACATGAATAAGCTGAAGACGACTTTTTTTCTGGCGTTGCTCGCCGGGTTGTTCGTCGTTGTGGGCTCCCTGATCGGGGGCCGGTCCGGCGCGACGGTTGCGTTCGTGATCGCCTTGGTCATGAATTTCGGCGCCTACTGGTTTTCGGACAAAATCGTGCTGAGGATGTACGGGGCCAAGCAGGTTTCGGAGGCCGAGGCCCCGGCCCTGTACCGGATCGTCCGGAATTTGGCCACGCGCGCGCAGCTGCCGATGCCGAAGGTCTATCTCATCGAGAGCGATACCCCCAATGCCTTCGCCACGGGGCGCGACCCGCAGCATGCGGCGGTCGCCGCCACAACGGGCATCCTTCGAATCCTCTCGGAAGAAGAGCTCACGGGCGTGATGGCCCATGAATTGTCCCACGTGACCCATCGGGACATCCTGATCAGCACGGTGGCGGCCACGATCGCGGGGGCGATCTCCTATCTGGCCCAGATGCTTCAGTGGGCCCTGATCTTCGGCGGGGGAGACCGCGAGGAGCGGCATCCGCTCAGCTTTGTGGCCGAGATCGCCGTCATGATCCTGGCCCCGATCGCGGCGACCTTGATCCATTTGGCCGTTTCGCGGTCGCGTGAATACGACGCCGACCTGGGCGGGGCGCAGCTCTGCGGCCAGCCCCTGTGGCTGGCGGAGGCCTTGCGCAAACTGCATACGGGTGTTCAACGGTTTCCGATGCAGGCCAATCCCTCGACGGCCCATTTGTTCATCGTAAGCCCGTTGACGGGCAAGGGTGTCTTGTCCCTGTTTTCAACCCATCCGCCCATCGAGGACCGAATCGCGCGCCTGGAGGCGATGGCCGGCATCCGCCGGGCGGCCTAAAGGATCATCATCAAACCCGATGCGCGGCGAGTAGCCTGGGATATCCTCTGTCAGGTGGAGTCGGCGAAGTCGTCCGATCCTGTCATGGAACGGGCGCTCGGCGCGAGCGACCTGAGCCCCCTTGACCGGGCCTTCATCACCGAGCTGGTTTACGGCGTCCTGCGACGTCGCGGCTATCTGGACTGGGCGATCGGCCGCTTCGCCGCACGGGCCCGCCAACGACAATCCGTCAAATTGAAAAATCTGCTGCGGTTGGGGAGCTACCAGCTCCTGTTTTTGGACCGCGTTCCCGCCTCGGCGGCCGTGGACGAGTCCGTGCGTTTGGCCAAAACCTTCGGCGGAAAATCGGTCGCCGGGTTCGTCAATGCCGTCCTGCGGGCCCTGACGCGGGCCGAAACGATTCCCCTGCCGGATCCGTCCGACGATCCGGTCCTTCATATATCGGTAAAATATTCCCATCCCGAATGGTTGGTGAAGCGCTGGCTCGGAAGACTGGGGCCGGAACGGACCGTTGCGCTTTGCGTCGCGAACAATGAAATTCCTCCGGTCACCGTGCGCGTCAATTCGCTTCGTGCCGCGCGCGAGGCCCTGGCAGCCGAATTGAAAGGCGAGGGGATAGAGGCGACGCCCTGCCGGGTATCATCCGCCGGCCTGATGCTCCGCGGGGTGGCGGATCTGAGACAGTTGGCGGCCTATCGCCGGGGCGCTTTCTACATCCAGGACGAAGCCGCGCAGCTCGTGGGTTTTACCGTCGATCCGAAACCCGGGGAACGCCTCCTCGACGCATGCGCCGCGCCGGGGGGGAAGAGCACGCACCTGGCCGAGCTGATGGGCGATCGGGGCGAGATCACGGCGGCCGATGCCGATCCGAAACGGCTGGAACGGGTCGCTCAAAACGCCGCGCGGCTGGGTCTCGGTTCCGTCCGTCCGGTCGCGGTCGATGCGACCCGAAGCCTCGAGGCGCTGGGCCGGGTCCTGTACGACCGGATTCTGATCGACGCCCCCTGCAGCGGACTGGGAATACTGCGCCGGAATCCGGAGGCCAAGTGGTATAAAACCGAGGCCCTGATCGGGAGGCTGGCCGCCCTCCAGTCGAAAATCCTTGACCGGGTTTCCCCGCGCTTGAAACCCGGCGGCGTGTTGGTGTACAGTACCTGCACGACCGAGCCCGAGGAAAACGAGGAGGTGATCGGCGCCTTTCTGGCCGGGCACCGAGAATTTCGCGTCGATTCTCTGCGGACGTTCTGGTCGGAAGCGCCGGAGTTGGTGACGCCGGAAGGCTACCTCGATACCGTATTGAATTCCTGTCAAATGGACAACTTTTTTGCCGCGAAGCTGATCAAACAGTCGAAAGGAGCCTAAGATGACGACGACGGCCGGGTCCAAAAAGATCGCCCCCTCGATTCTCTCGGCGGACTTTGCCCATTTGGCGGAGGAGATCGCCAAGGTCACGGAGGCCGGGGCCGATATGATCCATGTGGACGTGATGGACGGACATTTTGTTCCGAACTTCACGATCGGGCCTCCGATCGTGAAGGCCATCCGCAAGGTGACCCGTCTGCCTCTGGACGTTCATCTGATGATGACGAATCCGGACGATTTCATCCATGACTTCATCAAGGCCGGGAGCAACTATATCACGGTTCATGTCGAGACCTGTCCTCATCTTCATCGGACGATCCAATCGATCAAGGAGGAGGGCGTGAAGGCCGGCGTGACCTTGAACCCCGCCACCCCGCTCTCGAGCGTGGAGGAAATCCTGGGCGAAGTGGATCTCCTCTTGATCATGTCGGTCAATCCGGGATTCGGCGGCCAGGGCTTCATTCCGTCCGCCTTGGAAAAACTGCGGCGGGCCCGAACGATGATCGATCAACGCGGGGCGAAGGTCGAGCTGGAGATCGACGGGGGCATCAAGGTCGAAAACGTTGGGGCCATCGCCCAGGCCGGAGCGGACATCCTGGTTTCGGGTTCGGCCATCTTCGAGAGCAAGGATTACAAGGACACGATTCAGAAGATGCGACGTGCGGTCGGTTCTTAGCCGGCGTTTGGGTCTGGTATCCGGGTTTCTTTGATGGGGCCGAGACGATCTGCAATCTTATTCAAAATTTCCTATCTATTGGCCGTAGTCCTCGCTTCCGGTCTTCCGGCCGGTTGCCTGGGCGGGGGAACTCAGAAGAACAGCCCAGGCAGTGGCAGCGCCTGGACCACGAAGACTCCGATGCCTACGTGGCGAACGGGACTGGGTGTCGGGGTCTTGAACGGCATCCTTTATGCGGTTGGGGGAGACGACATCGTCTGCAACGGTTCTACCTGCGTCGGAGATTTTCTCCCGACCGTCGAGGCCTACGATCCAGCGACGAACAAATGGACCGCGAAGCCCCCGATGCCAACCGCACGGTCGGGGCTGGCCGTCGGGGTCGTCAATGTCAATGGCCATGACATCCTCTATGCGATCGGAGGGAGCGATGGAGTGAGCACTCTTGCTACTGTCGAAGCCTACGATCCTGTGGCCAATAGTTGGACACCCAGGGCTTCGATGTCCACGGGGCGATATGGCCTGGGGGTCGGTGTGGTGAATGGCCGGATCTATGCTGTTGGGGGTGTCATCGCACCCAGCCCGCCGGCACCGGTCGAGGAATACAATCCCGGGACCGACACCTGGGTATCGAAGACCATGATGCCGACCGAGCGGATTTTGCTCGGGGTCGGCGTGGCGAACGATATCCTATATGCCGTTGGAGGAAGCACCGACGGTTCAAATAATCTTTCGACGGTCGAGGCCTTCGATCCAGGGACGGACACGTGGACCCCCGAGACCTCGATGCCCACCGCACGAGGCGGACTGGCCGTTGGGGAAAACGACGGGATTATTTACGCCGTTGGAGGCCAATTGCCGGATATCCAGCCCGGCGACACGGTGCCGAAAAGGCTCGAGGCCTATAATCCGGCGACGAATACCTGGACCGCCCTGGACCCGATGCCCACCGGAAGGACCTTGCTGGCGGCCGGCGTGGTGAACGGGATCCTTTATGCCGTTGGAGGAGACGATCAAGGAACGGTCGAGACCTTTACACCGTCGATTCCATAAGCGTTATGGCCGACGTAACGATTTACCATAATCCGCGCTGCGGAACGTCCCGTAAGACATTGGATCTGATCCGGAAGAAGGGGATCGAGCCGAAGGTCGTCGAGTACCTCAAGACGCCCCCGACCGAGAAAGAACTCGACGCGATCTTGAAGCTTCTCGGGATGGATCCGCGGGAGCTGCTTCGGACGAAGGAGGAGGTCTACAAGAGACTGAAACTGGAAAACCCGAAACTCTCCCGCGCCGCCCTGATCGCGGCGATGGTCCGGCATCCGATCCTGATCCAGCGGCCGATCGTGCTCTCCAAAGGTCGCGCCGCTCTGGGTCGGCCCCCTGAAAATGTTGAACAAATCCTGTAATTCTTCCGTCAGACCCACAGTCGCGGTTTCGCCTCAGATCATTTATAATCAATAAGTATAGATTAACTTCGTGAAGAGGATAAAAATGTCCTGAATGGCAACTGGATTCCAAGGGGTTTCCCGCTTGCATAATGTTCGGCCATGGGGCGAATCCTGAACGTTCGTGATATCAACGGGGTTATCAGGGGAAATCTGTTCCGGGAGCTCATCGGCCTCTGGCGTATGAAGTTATGTCTTCTTTTCTTCTGCGCCCTGTGGGGCTGGGGACCGGATCGGTTTTCCTTGGCCGAACCGTATGTGGATGGAGGCGGGCCTTTTCCCAACCGAAACTACAATCCCGTCCAGCTCTTATTTCTCTCCCTTCCATCTGAAAAAGCCACAACGCTGCCCCGCGATTCGTTTGAGGTAAGCCTCGAGGTGGCCGAGAGCAACACCATACTGAGTGAATCGACCCCGCAGGTCGATGCCACGCTGAAATTTGAAACGTTCCGTTCGGCCCTGCACCTCAAGTATGGTTTCACGGATCGGGCGGAGATCGGCCTGGAAATTCCGTTTTATTACAGAAACGGGGGATTTCTGGATCCCTTTATAATGAGCGTGGAACACGACTTCGGCACGCTTAACCCGGATCGCATCAAATTTCACGACGGTTCATTCGGAGGCTATGCCATCATACAGGACGGAACGGTTATCGTATCGGGCCAGGATCATCAAGCGGGGGTGGGGGATGTGTCCTTGAGCGGCAAATATCTCGTCCTCCAGGAGGGGCCCGCAACCCCGGCCGCGGCGCTGCGAGTCGCCGTTAAATTTTCGACGGGGGATTTAGAAAAGGCTTTCGGTTCGGGAAAGTCGGATTTCGGCCTGGGACTTGTGCTCCAGAAAAGCTTGGGCCGTCGGTGGCTCTTTTATTTAAATCAAAGCGTGGTCCTCCCGGGCGGCGATTTTGGTCCGACCGATCTGACGCTGAGGGCGATTTATTCCGCCGCGCTGGCCGCCGAGTTTATGTGGACACCTTCCTTTTCCCTTGTCGGGCAATTGGATTATTATAACTCTCCCTTTCACGGAACGGGGGCCCGCGTGCTGGATAATGGAGTGTTTGAATCCGTTTGGGGAATTAATTATCGCTTCAAGTCCCGCATCCTCTTCCAACTGTTCGGAATCGAAAACTTCGCGAATCCGGAAGGCGCCGCGGCGGACTTTACCCTGGGCACGAATATTGGGTATCGGTTTTAGACCCATCGATGCCCGGCTGAAATCGTTGATCCGCCCGGTCTCGCCTTGACAAAATTCCCCTCGGAAGGTATCGTAAGGGCCGAACTTTTATCATCGGCGGAATTTCATGTCGCAGGACATCGCACAGCTTCTATCCGGTCTGCATCCGCTCGAGCGCAAAGTGCTCGCGATGCTCAAGGTCCGTGCGGCATTATGGGACCATGAATTGATCCGGGAAACCGCCCTGGACGAGTCCCGCCTTTCGATGGCCCTGGGGTGGCTCATCACCAAAGGGGTGATCAAGGTCGAAGATGAAAGGGTGACGCGGTTCTCATCCATTACAGAGCTTGGCCGCAAATATGCGGACCATGAATTGCCGGAACAACGAATTCTCGACAGGCTGAAAGCGGGCCAGCAGGTTACGGTAAAGGACCTGTCCCGGCTTGAGGATCTGGAGTCCTCCGAAGTCAGCACGGTCTTGGGAAATCTGCGAAGCAAAGATCATGAAACGGTTCGGATGGGACCGGGCGGGATCCTGGAGCCGACGGGCGCATCGTTGCCGTCGATGATTGAATCGGTGCTTCCGGGCCTATTAAGGCGCTTGCGGTCCGCCGCAGGGGCGCTCGATGAATCGGAATTGTCGGCCGAGGAAAAGCATCTACTTGATGATTGTCTTGAAAAGCAGTGGAAGACCCGGGGGGTCATAAAGCGAACCGAGAAAAAATCCAAGCGCCTGGCTCTGACTGAATTGGGACGCGGCCTCGTCGAACGATGGACCCCCGAAGCGGCCGGGGCCGATGAAATCGCCCAACTCACGCCGGAGTTGCTCAAGGACGGAGCGTGGCGGGGGAAGTCCTTCCGAAAATATAATATCGGCCTCAAGCCCGCCCGGACGGCCGCCGGGCGAAAGCATCCCTATCGGGAGTTTCTCGACAGCGTCAAGACCCGGCTGGTCTCGATGGGCTTTCAGGAAATGCGCGGGCCGCTGGTCGAATCGGAGTTCTGGAACAGCGACGCGCTGTTCATGCCCCAATTTCACCCGGCGCGGGATATTCACGACGTCTATTTCGTCGATCGTCCCAAAAGGGTCGGGTCCCTCCCCGAACCCTATGCGGCCCAGGTCGCCAAAACGCACGAGTCGGGCTGGAAAACCGGCTCGCGCGGATGGCGCTACGCTTTCGATCCCGAAAGAGCCAAGCGCCTCGTCCTCCGGAGTCAGGGGACGGCCGTCTCGGCCCGGACCCTGGCGGCCTCTCCCCGAATCCCCGGAAAATATTTCTCGATCGCCCGCTGCTTCCGCTACGATCTGGTCGATGCGACCCATGCGCCCGATTTCTTCCAGGTCGAGGGGATCGCCCTGGGCGAGAAGATCACATTCCGGACGTTGTTGGGTCTGTTAAAACTGTTTGCGACCGAAATGGCGCATGCGACGGAAATCAAATACCTGCCGGCCTATTTTCCCTACACCGAGCCGTCGGTCGAGATGCATGTCAAGCATCCCCGCCTGGGCTGGATGGAGCTGGGCGGAGCGGGCCTGTTCCGTCCGGAGGTCACGTCGCCGCTCGGAGTCAAAGTCCCCGTGATTGCCTGGGGGCTGGGTCTGGACCGGATGGCGATGGTCGCGCTGGGCATCGGGGACATCCGCGATCTTTTCTCGAGCGATCTGGACCTGATCCGGACCAGGCGGGCGAGGCCCTAACCCATGCCGACAATTCAGGTCAAGATGAAGGATCTTGAAAGTCTGCTCGGCCGCTCCCTGACGCTTGCAGAACTGGCCGACCGGCTGCCCTTGGTCAAAGGCGAGATCAAGGAGCACGATGAATCGACCGGAAAGCTGAAGCTCGAGCTGAACGATACGAACCGGCCGGATCTGTGGTGTGTGGAGGGCGTGGCCCGGCAGATCAAGACGCATCTGCGGAGGAGAGGCGTTCCGTATCCCTTCTACGGCGGCAAGAGGAAACCCGCGGCCGTCATTGAGGTCTCGCCTCCCTTGAAAAGCGTCCGACCGTACATCGGAGCCTGCATCGCGCGCGGCCTGTCCATCGACGGGGAAGCGCTGGTCCAGCTGATCCAGACCCAGGAAAAGCTGAGCGAGAGTTTCGGACGGAAACGTCACCTGGTTTCGATCGGTCTTTATCGACTGGCCCGGATCGCTTTTCCCGTCACGTACAAAACGGTTCAGCCCGACGGAGCCCGGTTCGTCCCGCTCGGGTCCGAATCGTCGATGACCCCGGCCGAGATCTTGAAGGAGCATCCCAAGGGAAAAACCTACGCCGGGATCTTATCCGGGGCGGCCGCCTATCCGTTGTTGGCCGACCGGGAAGACAAGGTTCTCTCATTCCCGCCGATCATCAACAGCCGCGAGGTCGGCGAAGTGCGGGTCGGGGACCGCGATCTGTTTGTCGAAGTCACCGGGACCGATCTTCGCATGGTGATCCTGACCGTGAATATCTTGGCGGCGAATCTCGCCGACCGGGGCGCCGGGATCGACCCGGTCGAGGTCCGTTATCCTTATGCCACGGATTACGGACGAAAGATTACGATGCCGGCCGTGTTGGCGAGGCCGATGGAAATGACGCTGGACCATCTGAGCGCGGCTTTGGGGGAAGCGATCGAGGCCCCGACGGCCGTTTCGACCCTGAAGGCCTACGGATACACCGTTCGGACCCGCGGTCGCCGCCTGACCGTGTCGGTGCCGGCTTACCGGGATGATTTGCTTCATCCGGTGGATGTGGTGGAGGATTTTGCGATCAGCCGGGGCTATGAAAGCTTTGAATCCGAGATGCCGACCGAATTTACGCTCGGAGGGCTTTCGTCCATCGAACAGGTCTCGGATCGGGTCAGGGAATCCATGATCGGAATGGGTTTCCAGGAAGTGATCTCAAATATCCTGACGAATCGGGAAGAATCGGTCGACCGGATGTCCCTCTCCGATATGCAAGCGGATCTGGTCCTGGTTGAAAACGTGATGTCGCAGACCTACTCGGCCTTACGGAGCAGCCTTGTCCCTTCTCTGTTGCGGGTGGAGGCCGCCAGCTCGAAGAGCTTCTATCCCCACCGGATCTTCGAGGCGGGCGAAACGGCCCTCACGGACGGGAACGCGCCCGAGGGAACACGAACCCTGCTGAAACTGGCCGCGCTGATCGCCCATCCGGCGGCCAACTTTTCGGAGCTTCATTCCTGTCTGGACCTGTTGATGTACTATATGGGCGGGATCTATCAATTGGAGCCCGCCTCCCATCCCTCCTTCATCGAGGGACGGGTCGGAAAGATCGTGGCCGGGGGCCGTGACCTTGGGTTGATCGGCGAACTTCATCCGCAGGTCCTCGCGAACTGGCAAATCGCGATGCCCTGCGCGGTTTTTGAGCTGGCATTGGACTTTCCGCCCGAAGGATCGCTGATACAGGCCCCTCAATCGTAGAGGGAAACCCGGCCGCCTAAGCCGCGGCCAGCTTGGACTTCGCCGTTTCCGCGATCTTCGCAAAACCCTGCGGATCCGTGATGGCCAGATCGGCCAGGACTTTTCGATCGAGCCCGATGCCGGCCTTTTTCAATCCGGCCATGAATTTCGAGTAAGACAGCCCGTGATTGGACACGGCGGCGTTGATCCGCACGATCCAAAGACGGCGAAAATCCCGTTTCCGTTGCCGCCGGTCGCGATAGGCATATTGCCGGCCTTTGTCCACCAGCTCCGTCGCCGTCCGGAAAAGACGGTGTTTCCCGCCGTAAAACCCTTTGGCCAGTTTCAGCCGGCCTTTTCGGCGTGCTCTTGTTTTTGGACCTCCTTTTGCGCGTGGCATACCTTCACTCCTTTTCTATTTGAAGGGGCTCAGGTCGCCCCCTCCGATTCATTTCCCGAGATTTGTGGATTCCCTATTTACGAATTACCATTCTCCATTTTCCAAAATTACCCGCCGGTAGTCGTAAATTGAAAATGGAAAATAAGGGAAAATCCCCCCGGGCGGGGACTTTTCAGCCTTCCCTTCTCACTCGCTTTGTTCGCTGGGGTGATTCATTTTAGGAATACGGCAACAGGCGTTTGACCGTCTGTTGATCGGCCTTCGAAACCAGCCCGGAGGCCCTGAGGTGCCGCTTCCGGGACCGGGTTTTGTGAGTCAACAGATGGCTCTTACCGGTTTGCTTGTGTTTGATCTTGCCGGTTCCGGTTCGCTTGAACCGTTTGGCCACCCCTTTGTGCGATTTTAGCTTTGGCATTTTTGTTTCAAGTCCTTTCCGTTAATTTTAGGGGCTTGCGTCGCCCCCTCTCTTTAAGCTTCCAAAGATTCTGAATTTCCTATCGCTCGCCGACCTCACTAGATGGATTCTCACGAATGGCGCCAGCCAGAGGACCGCCCCTTTAGGCGGTTTGGGGTTTGGGCGACAGGATCAAGATCATGTTGCGCCCTTCCAGTCGGGGTTGTTGTTCAATGATTCCGATATCGTTCACGGACTCGATGACCTTGGCCAGGGTCATCTTGCCGGCGTCGAGGTACACCATTTCCCGGCCCCGGAACATCATCGTCACTTTGACTTTATCACTGGCCTGCAAAAATTCGCGAATATGACGAATCTTGAAATCCAGATCGTGTTTGTCCGTGTGGGGCCTCAATTTGATCTCTTTCACATGCGTCGTCTTCTGATGCTGTTTCATCGCATGGAGTTTCTTGTTCTGTTCGTATTTGAATTTTCCGTAATCCATAATACGACAGACGGGCGGCTGAGACGTCGGCGCCACCTCCACCAGATCGAAGCCCTGTTCGGCGGCCTTGGCGATGGCCTCCCGCGTCGGCAGGACGCCGAGCTGTTCTCCCTCGACCCCGATGACCCGGACTTCCCGAACCCGGATTTCGTTATTGACACGCTGTTTGACCGCGATAGTGGACGCCTCCTTTCTTTACGGTGGTCCGACTTCGATTCCGAAATCGGGTTTAAGTTAGGATGATACTCGTTGACCGACTTCACCGTTCAGCCGATCAACAAAAGCGGTGATGTCCATCTCGCCGAGATTGTCTCCGCTGCGTTTGCGCACAGACAGTTTCCGGCTCTGGGCTTCACGCGCGCCGAGGATGACCATGTAGGGGACCTTGGCCATTTCCGCTTCGCGGATTTTTAATCCGATCTTTTCGTTTCGCGGATCCGTTTCCACCCGAAAACCGGCTTCGGTCAACAGGCGGGCGACGTCGACGGCGTAAGCGTGCTGCGGGTCCGTAATCGGCATGATTTTGACCTGAACCGGGGCGAGCCAGAGCGGAAAGGCGCCGGCATAGTGCTCGATCAGCACACCGAAGAACCGCTCGATCGAACCCATGAGCGCGCGATGGATCATGATGGGCTGATGCTCCTTGCCGTCTTCCCCGATATAGGACAGCTTGAACCGCTGCGGCAGATTGAAGTCGACCTGAACGGTGGTGCATTGCCAGGCCCGTCCGAGCACGTCCTTGATTTTCAGGTCGATCTTGGGACCGTAAAAAACACCCTCGCCGGGATCGATTCGGTAAGCCATGCCCTTGGTCTTGAGCGCCGACTCCAGGGCCGAGGTGGCCCGCTCCCAGTTTTCTGGGGAGCCCACCGCTTTTTCGGGTCGGGTGGAGACATAGATATCGTATTCGGTGAATCCGAACGTCTTCAAGGTAAAGACCGTAAGGTCCAAAACCTTGAGGATCTCCTCCTCGATCTGGTCCGGTCGGCAGAAAAGATGGGCGTCGTCCTGTGTAAAGCCCCGGACTCTCATCAAGCCGTGAAGGACGCCGGAGCGTTCGTAGCGATAAACGGTGCCCAGTTCCGCGAAGCGGATCGGAAGGTCCCGGTAACTCCGGAGGTGGGATTTATAGATCATGATGTGAAAAGGGCAGTTCATCGGTTTGAGTTCATACTCGATCCCTTCAATGGACATCGGGGCGTACATATTCTCTCGGTAGAAGTCCAGATGACCGCTTTGCCTCCAAAGATCCAGGCGCGCGATGTGCGGAGAGTAAACAAAGTCATAACCATGACGCTGGTGCTGTTCCCTCCAGAAATCCTCGATCAGTTTGCGGATCAGCGCCCCTTTGGGGTGCCAGATCACAAGCCCCGGGCCGATTTCATCCATGACATTGTAAAGATCCAGATCCCTTCCCAGCCGGCGGTGATCGCGCCGCTTGATCTCCTCAAGCCGTTTCAGATGTTGATCCAGGGCCTCCTGACTCGGAAAGGAGGTTCCGTAAATTCTTTGCAGCATCGGGTTTCGTTCATCCCCCCGCCAATACGCCCCGGCGGTGGTGAGCAGTTTGAAGGCCGAGACGTGTTGGGTGGAGAGGACATGGGGCCCACGGCACAAATCGGCGAACGGGCCTTGTTCGTAAATCGTGATGGGTTCGGTTTCCGGCAGCTCCCGGATCAGTTCCACCTTATACGATTCGCCCTTCTCCTCAAAGAAACGGATCGCATCCTGTTTCGAAAGCACCTTCCGCTCGAAAGCGTAGTGGGAGGCCGCGATCTCCTTCATCCGACGCTCGATCTTGTCAAGGTCCTCGGGTGTAAAGGGCCGTCCGAGGTCGAAATCATAATAAAACCCGTCTTCAATCGGGGGGCCGATGGCCAGTTTGGCATTCGGGAAGAGTTCTTTTACGGCCTGAGCCATGATATGGGCGCTGCTGTGGCGGTAGATTTCCTGCCCTTCGGGAGAGGAGAAAAACACCGGCTCGATGATAAAAGGATCCGTTCCCGGAGAGGCGTCGGACAGACGCTGGCCGAGACCCATCACGGTTCCGTTGACCTTGAGGGCCACGGGCGCTTCCTTCCAGGACGCTTTGGCTTGAGCCAGCACATCCGACAAAAGCGTGTCATGGCTGAAACGGCGCTCCGTCCGGTCGGGAAATCGCACCCTGACTTCTTGTAATGGTGAACGCGTCATTTTCATTTCATCTTCAAAGAGGCATCGGGACACGGGGCCTTATGGCCATTAGAAACGGCAAAGGCACCCCTCCGAACCCGGTGGTGTACGTGTCAGAGTCTACGCAGGATCATGACTCATCGCAGAACAACGTCACACAACCCGTTCGTCACGATGCCTTTTCATCCGTCGCTATAGAACCCGATGTATTAGAAATATGGTAGGCACGGGCGGTCTTGAACCGCCGACCTCTACCGTGTCAAGGTAGCGCTCTACCCCTGAGCTACGCGCCTATCGTGGGTTGAATCCTAATATAAACCGCTTGATTTGTCAAGTGAATAGGCTTGGCCACGGCCCGACACAACAAGAAGAGAATGCCTGGCCGATCGGGTAACGGGGGCGAAACAGGCCCGTGTAAACTTCGACCGGTCAAGTGCGGTGTGCAACCTATTTTACGGCGGCCTTGAGTTCTTTGCCGGCAGAGAATTTCGGGACACGACAGGCTGGGATCTTAATGACGTCGCCGGTCTTGGGGTTTCGTCCGACGCGAGGCTTCCTTTTTGTGACTGAAAAAGTTCCAAAACCGACCAGACTGACCTTCTGACCTCTCCGGAGGGCGGTCGTAATTCCTTCGATGGCGGCGTTCAGGGCATCCACGGCAGCCACCTTGCTGATACCGGCCGTCCCTGAAATTTTTTCAATCAGTTGCTGCTTGGTCATGGAAAAAGTCCTCCCCACATTCCGGGCTTGGGAATGGATCGCCGGCGTTTGGATAATCCGCCGAAAAATTAACGTTGTCTCTCAGTACAAGCGATCACACGATGAGTGGCGGGTGGCCTAAAACCGCAAGATCGGGTAATCCGTATAAAGAGCGTGTGTAAAATATCAACTCGTTCGGCCATTGTCAAGCGGATTTTTGAGAGGTATTCTGGCGGTTTTTGGAAACCCGAATCTTGAGATCCTTAATCTTTTTTCGAAGCGTGTTCCGGTTCATTCCGAGCAGATGAGCCGCTTGAATCTGATTGCCGTTCGTCTCTCTCAGCGTGACGGTGATCAGCGGCCGTTCGATTTCCCGCAGCAACATGGGGTGAAGATTACGGCCTCCGGAGGCTTTCATTTGCCTGACGAAATCTTTGAGCCGGTGTTCCATGAATTCTTCCAGGGCCAGATTCGGGGTCGTCTTCGGCTGGACCGGCTTGGTCTGGGACGTCGAGCCGGGGGATGGTTTTCCGATCAGCTGCGTCGTGATGTCGTTGATGCGATCCGCGGTCAGTTTAAGCATTCCGGAGGAGCCGATGATCACGTATCGGTCCTCGGGGTGTTTGCCGTTGCGGATCAGGCGCCTGAGATCCCTCATCCAATCTTTTTTTGTTTCCAGGATGATGAGGGGGAAGACCTGGTGTTCCAATTTTTGACGGAGGCGGGAGGTATCCCGTATCGAAAGTACCGCTGAAGGGGTGGCTTTCTGAAAGCATTCAAGGAGGGAAGGATCATCGTTGACCAGGAGGATGTTTTTTGCGGACACGATGACACCTGGACAAGGGAAAAGTCTTGGGTGAATGGGTTTCAGGGAACGCGAAGACGAAGCGCTCCGAACAACGATGCAGGCCCTGTTTATCACAATCCGGTAAAATCTGTCAATACATAATTACGAGGCGATCTTGCCGTCCGTCCGGGCGCGTTTGAGGATCAAACTCCGGTTGGGTGAAACATCCGCTTCGATGGTGTCCCCCTCTTTGAAATCTCCCTGGAGCAATTGCAATGCCAGGGGATTCAAGATATCTCGTTGGATTATGCGTTTCAGGGGGCGGGCTCCGTAGACCGGGTCGTATCCCTCCTGGGCCAGGTATTTTTTCGCACGATCCGTCAGCGCGAGCGTGAGTTTCTTCTCGGCCAATCGGTGCTGCAGATTCTTCATCTGGATTTCGATGATGGATGTCAACTCCGGCAGTCCCAGGGGATGGAAAATTACAATATCATCGATTCGATTCAGGAACTCCGGACGAAATTGCGAACGAAGCGCCGTCAGGACGTTTTTGCGCATTTCGTCCTCATTTTTGGTTCCCAGTTCCTGAATTTGCTGGCTACCGATATTAGATGTCATGATGACCACGGTGTTTTTAAAATCCACGGTGCGGCCCTGTCCGTCCGTCAGGCGACCGTCATCGAGGAGTTGAAGGAGGATGTTGAAAACGTCGGGGTGGGCCTTCTCAATTTCATCAAAGAGGATGATGGAATAGGGTTTGCGACGGACGGCCTCGGTGAGTTGTCCGCCCTCTTCATATCCCACATAACCCGGCGGAGCCCCGATCAATCTCGACACGGCGTGTTTTTCCATATATTCGGACATGTCGATGCGGACCAGGGCCTGTTCATCATCAAAAAGAAATTGGGCGAGGGCCCGGGCCAATTCGGTCTTGCCGACGCCGGTGGGTCCCAGGAATATAAACGAGCCCATCGGACGATTGGGTTCCTGGATGCCGGCCCGACTCCGTCGCACCGCGTTGGAGACGACCGTGATCGCCTCGTCCTGGCCGACCACACGTTCTTTGAGTCGCTGCTCCATCTTGACCAGTTTCTGAATTTCGCCTTCCAGCATTCGGTTGAGCGGGATGCCCGTCCATTTGGAGACGATCTCGGCCACATCCTCTTCATCCACCTCTTCCTTCAACATCTTCTGGCGGGACTGGAGTTCCTGGAGCCGACGATTCTCGGCCTCAAGCTGCTTGGAGAGGTCGATCAGCCGGCCGTAACGGAGCTCGGCCGCGCGGCCGAGGTTCCCGTCCCGCTCGGCCTTTTCCGCCTCGATTCGGGCCCGCTCGATTTCTTCTTTCGCATTGCGGATCTTGCGTATGGATTCTTTTTCGGCGTCCCACTGAAGACGAAGCCGGTCCCTGTCCTCCTTCAGGTGAGATATTTCGCGATCGATTTTGGCCAGCCGATCTTTGGAGCCGGGGTCCTTTTCCTTTTTTATCGCCTCCTTTTCAATTTCGAGCTGTCGAATGCGGCGCTCGATCTCATCCAGCTCGGTGGGCATGCTGTCGATTTCCATCCGAAGCCGGGAGGCCGCTTCGTCGATCAAGTCGATGGCTTTGTCGGGAAGAAACCGGTCCGAGATATACCGATGCGAAAGCATGGCCGCGGCCACCAAGGCGGAATCCTTGATTCGGACGCCGTGATGCACCTCGTACCGCTCTTTGAGGCCTCGAAGAATGGAAATGGTGTCTTCGACGGAGGGCTCGGTCACCAGGACGGGCTGGAATCGGCGCTCCAGCGCCGCATCTTTCTCGATGTGTTTACGATACTCATCGAGCGTGGTGGCGCCGACGCAACGCAATTCGCCGCGCGCCAACGCGGGTTTCAGCATGTTGGAGGCATCCATCGCCCCTTCGGCGGCCCCGGCCCCGATCAGCGTGTGCAGTTCGTCGATAAAAAGGATTATGCTGCCTTGAGCCTCCGTCACTTCCCGGAGGACGGCCTTCAGTCGATCCTCAAACTCTCCCCGGAATTTCGCCCCCGCGATCAAGGCGCCCAAATCCAACGCGACGACCTGTTTGTTTTTCAGGCCTTCCGGGACGTCCCCGTTGACGATGCGTTGGGCCAGCCCCTCCGCGATGGCGGTTTTCCCGACGCCCGGCTCGCCGATCAAGACCGGATTGTTCTTGGTTCGTCGGGAAAGGACTTGGATGACGCGGCGAATCTCATCATCGCGTCCGATGACGGGGTCCAACTTTCCCCGCCGGGCCAGATCGGTCAGGTTCCGGCTGTAGCGGGTCAGGGCCTGGTATTTATCCTCCGGATTTTGATCCGTGATCCGCTGGGATCCCCGGATGGTGACCAGCGCGCTCAGCACCCGCTCTTTGGTTACGCCGTATCGCTGCAGGAGTTGTGCCGTGAAACCGTCGCCGGCGAGGAAGCCCAGAAGGATGTGCTCCACGCTGATGTATTCATCCCGAAGCTGGGCCGCCTCGGTCTGAGCTTGATCGAAGGCCTGATTGAGCCGCGGCGTGGCGTACAATTGACCGAGGCCGCTCCCGGTGACCCGGGGACGCTCATTGAGGTTTTGCTGGAGTTCCTTGCGCAGGACTTCCGGGTCGACGCCCAGTTTCTTGAGAAGCGGGGGGGTGATCCCGTCCGTCTGGTTCAGGAGGGCGAGGAGGAGATGTTCGACATCCACCTGTTGATGTTGATGCTGTTCGGCCGATTTTTGGGCATCGATCACGGCCTCTTGCGCCTTGATGGTGAGTCGGTCAAACTGGATCATCGGCTTTCTCCGTCCGCTAAGCTAAATTCTTGTCGGTCCCGGGCCGTCCTCCCGTTCGCGTTGCTCGCGGGGTGTCTATTTTTTGATCTCGATCGGGATGGGCTTCGACTCCGTCGACCGCGCCTTGGGCAGCTTGACCTCCAGAATGCCGTCTTTGAGTTTGGCGCTGATCCCGGATTGATCCACAATGCCGGGCAGCGTGAAGGATCTTGAAAATGTACCGTAGGAGCGTTCGATGCGATGATAGTTTTCTTTCTTCGTTTCTTTCTCAAAATGGCGTTCGCCCTTTAAGATCAGGACGTCGTCTTTGATCTGCAAATCGACGTCGTCCAGGCGCACGCCGGGAAGCTCCGCCTTCAGAATGATCGCGTCGTCTTTTTCCAGAATATCGACCACGGGCGTCCAGGTGCCTTCGGAGGAGTCCCCCAGTTGACTGCTCGATCGAACGAGGCTGTCCTCGAACAGCTTGTTCATTCGTTCCTGGAGGGACAAGAGGTCTCGGAAAGGGTCCCATCGGATAGGTGGCATTGCGCCCTCCTTAATTTATAACGGAATCGTTCAAAACACGACGGCCCGCATTCAATGGATCGATTGTCATTATAAAATCATCGTGTTTTGCAGTCAAGATAGTCTGTTAATCCCCGGGGGTGATGCTCCAAATGTATTGACACCGTTCGATATGAATGGTATGCTTTAAAAAATTATGAATAATCAACAGATAGCGGTGCATCCAATGTCGGTCAACCGTTCAAAAAGGTCGATGAAATTCTTTGCACGAATCGGAACGGGTCGGGGAATCTCGTTCGCCGTTATCCTGACATTGGGGGGCCTGATCGGTTGGGCCGCCTCGGCCGCGGGCGAGGTATATCAATTCATCGACTCCGCCGGAGTGGTTCATTTTTCGAACGTGCCGACTGATCCGCGTTTCCGGCAGATTCGGGTGCCGGCCCCGATCATCCCGGTCCGAATTGAGGACATCCACGAGACGATTCTAAGCGCCTCCCGCCAGTACCGCGTGGATCCGGACTTGGTCAAGGCGGTGATCAAAGTGGAGTCGGATTTTGACCCGCGTGCGGTTTCAAATGCCGGTGCGATGGGCCTGATGCAGCTGATGCCAGCGACGGCCTCAACCCTGGATGTCCAGAATCCATTCAATCCGTCCGAAAATATTTCCGGCGGCGTGAAACTCCTGAGCTATCTTCTGGGCCGGTTCAACGGAGATCTTACGTTGGCGCTGGCGGCCTACCATGCCGGAGAAAAGACCGTCAACCGCTACCGCCAGGTTCCGCCCATCGAGAAAACGCATCGTTATATACAGAAGGTGCTGGCCGCTTATAAAACCTACCGTGGAAAAGAGTCCTCCCGGAAATCCATTTACAAAATTTTCTCTCCCAATGGCCAGGTGATCTATACCAATGTCCCGGAGCAGTATCAGGACACCCGGCGTTTTCGAGTGGCCTATACCCAGTCCCCCTGAGGACGATCCGAAAGACGGAACGCGATATGCCGCGGTTCGGACCGTGTCCCCGGTTTGGGATCATCCGAACGGTGATGTGCGCCGATGCTGTGCTTTCTCAACAACGCGGCCCGCACGATCATTGAGGCCACCGTCACCATATTCTTGAATTCCCCTTCCTGCTGGGAAACGACGGGGGCGGTCGTCAGGGATTTCCATTTTTCCAAAACCGTCAACGCATCCGTCAGCGATGAATGATCCCGGACAATGCCGACCCGATTCCACATCGTTTCCTTAAGCCGGGCCGTGGCCGTCTCCAGGGAGGTCGGGAAGACCGATTGAAGGCCGATGCAACCCGGTCGGTTTTTCTCAAAGACGGACTGAATCTCGGAGGACTTCACCGCCCCTTTCCGCGCGGAGCCAGCCATCGCCTCGCCGGCCCGGGCGCCGAATACCAACCCTTCCAACAAGGAATTGCTCGCCAGACGATTGGCCCCGTGAACCCCGCTGCAGGACACTTCGCCTGCGGCGTACAGACCGTCCAAGGAAGTCGCCCCCGACAAGGTCGTCTTGGCCCCCCCGATCATAAAATGAGCGCTCGGTGCGACGGGGATAGGTGTCTGTGTGATGTCCAGACCGTACCGGAGGCAAGTCTGGGAAACGGTCGGAAACCGCTCATGAATATACCCGGCTTTCAAGTGGGTGACATCCAGATAAACATGATCGACCTGGCTGGCGTGCATCTCTTGCCAAATCGCCTGACTGACGACGTCTCGCGTCGCCAGTTCGCCGGCCGGATCGTATCGCTTCATAAAGGCCTCGCCGCGGGCGTTGCGAAGGATCGCCCCCTCCCCCCTCAGGGCTTCGGTAAGCAAGAAGGCCGGGGCGTTCGGGAGCGCGAGCGCGGTCGGGTGGAACTGGACGAACTCCATATCTTCGAGGGTACAACCGGCCCGGTAAGCCATCGCCATTCCGTCCCCCGTCGCGACAGGGGGATTGGTGGTTCGGGAATAAATCTGACCGGCCCCGCCGGAAGCGAGCATCACGGCCTTGGCCCCGATCACACGAACATCGCCGGATTCGGATAACAGGATGGCTCCAACGCACCGCCCCTGGTCGGTCAGCAGATCGGACGTAAAATGCCGCGGGAGCCAGCGGATGGTTCGAAACGGTTTCGCCTTGGCCAGCAAGGTCCTCATGATCTCGGTTCCGGTGGCGTCCCCCCGCCGCAGAATTCGGGCGCAACGATGGGCGGCCTCCCGGGCGAGGACATAACGCTTTCCCCGCCGGTCAAACCGGGCGCCCCACCGGATCAGTTCCCGGACCCGGGCCGGCCCTTCTTTGACCAGGATTTCGACGGCTTCCAGGCGGCAGAGGCCCTTGCCCGCCCGGAGCGTGTCGGCCCTGTGGGCCTTGACGCTGTCCTGCGGGTCCAGCGCAACCGCAATCCCGCCCTGGGCAAATTCCGAAGCGCTCTCGGCGGGATTTCCTTTGTTGACGATGAGCACCCGACCGTGGCGTCCTAACTCGATGGCGGCCCGAACTCCGGCAATGCCGCTCCCGATGACGAGGAAATCGGTCACATGAATGGTCCGATCGACTTTCGGCCCCGGGCTCATGGGGGCGATACCGGGGAATTGATGGGAGCGGTGAAGGGATTTTCCCCATCAATGCTTTGCAGATGCAGGTCGGACTTGCCGGCGAGATGAAAAAGGGCATCGCCCCGTTGTTTAACCCAATCGGTCTTTTCGGATTTCCAACGATTCTCCCAATGAAGGGCAACCTGGACCTTGTCATCCTGAAGCACGATCTGATCGATCATAAAATTCAGGCGCAGGGAGTTTACGGCGACGAGAAACGAAACGATCGCCCGCAGATCATCCGGGCGCGTGTCGAGGTACTGGGTCGAGAAGGCCTGTCCATTTCGGCTCTCGTACGTCACGCGCAGGTTTTCGACGAAGGCATCGATTTGTTGGAGACGCTTCGAATCCTCTGTGGGTTTGACCGGGGCGTGTTCGCATCCGGAAATCCATAGAAGCCCTCCGATTAAGACGACGATCACGACGCGGTATTTATACGGCATGGGGGGATTATACGGTGGACTCCATCGCCAGGTCAAGGTTGCAAGGGATTGCTCTTGACATGCCTTGATCGGTATGTTAGGAAACAACCCGATGGGTGGCCTTTTCAATTTCTTGGTCCGGCGGAGGTGGATCGCGGCGGGTTTTATTTTGGGCGGCGTCATTCTGCTTTTTCCGCCCCCTGCCGGCCTAACGGCGTCGGGCCAGAAATCGTTGGCCATCGCCATCGCGGCGATCGTGTTTTTTGTCACGGAGCCCATGCCGCTTCCCACGGTCGCCATTCTGATCGGCATATTCGAGGTACTCCTGGGCATTGCCGGTCCGATGGAGGTATCGCGGTCCTTTGTCAGCGATTCCCTTCTTTTTATCATGGGCTCGCTGATGATCGCCGAGACGATCGTAAAGCAGAAACTGGATAAACGACTCGCGCTGGCCATCGTACGGGTCACGGGGCCCCGCGTGGAGCGCGTGGTGGTCGGGCTCATTGTCGTTTCGGCCCTGATCGCATCGTTTATCGGGGAGCATACGGTCGTGGCCATGATGATGCCGGTGGGGATGACCTTGATTTCCTACGCCGGGCCGGACCGCCGGGAACTGAAAAATCTTCCGCCTCTGATCATGCTGGCGATCGCCTATGGTGCGGTTTTGGCCGGAATCGGAAGTCCGTCCGGGGGAGCCCGCAATGCCATCATGCTGACCTACTGGAAGCAGCTTTTTCATCTGCACGTGAGTTATCTCCAGTGGATGGAGTATCTCTATCCCATGGTCCTTATTCAAATTCCGCTGGTCGCCTGGGTCCTTCTCAAAACTTTTCGACCCGAGGTGGTGGACCTCAGCCGGTCCATCGAGGAACTTCGAGGCCGGGTTGCGGAAGAAGGAACCGTCACCGCACGGGATGGGTGGACGGTTATCATATTTTTTTTCACCGTGTTCTTATGGATCACCGTGAGCGATCAAATCGGACTGGGAACCACGGCCATGATCGGCGTGGCCTTATATCTGATGACCGGAATTGCCCATTGGGAGGATTTCAGCCGGGGAATCAATTGGGGAGTGATCTTCATCTATGCGGGGGCCATTTCAATCGGAATCGCGATGCGGGATACCGGCGCGGCGAACTGGACGGCCCAGTGGGTGCTCCGAGGGGTCGAGCCTTTGGGACTGCACGGCGGAATCCCGATGCTGTTATTTGTGGCCTTATTGACGATGGCCCTGGCTTCCGTGATGAGCAGCGGCGCCACGGTCGGATTATTGGCCCCGATCACCCTGCACATGGCGGATCTTTCCGGCACATCGATCGTGGCCACCGGTCTGGTCACGGCCGTGGCGTCGGCTTTCACGTTTATGACCACCATCGGGTCTCCGGCCTGCGGAATGGTGTACAGCAGCGGATATCTGAAACGAGCTGATTTTATCAGGGCCGGTTGGAAAATGAATATCGCATCATTGGGGCTGCTCTTGCTGGTGGCCTTTGGCTACTGGAGGCTGTTGGCGTTTCCGGGGGGTGGCGAATGAAGATATTAATGTGCACCGACGGCCAGACGTACGCGGAGGAGGCGATTCGATTCGGCGGGAAATTTGCCCACGAGCTGGATGCGGACGTGACGGTTCTATACGTCCGTCCCGTGGCTCCCGGGGGGGACTCGATCTATCTGACGACGGCACGGAAGAAGATGGGGGAGTGGGATCTGGACATTCCTGGGGTTCAATACCTGAAGCGTGCGAGGGACATCCTGGCCGGGGCCGGTTTGGTGGCCTTCTCAGCCGAAAAGGATTCCGGGGTCCGTCAGACCTTCCGGGGGTCGGCCGAGGGAGGGGTTGAACTGCATCTGATCGGCCGCAATTCCGAACGCGTGCGGCTGAAACTTCGTGAGGGCGAATCGGCGGAGGAAATCCTGACGGAGGCCGGTCAGGGACGCTACGACTTGGTCCTGACCGGATCCCGGGGCCATGAAGGCATCGCCAGTTACTTTGTGGGCAGCACGGCGTTGCGGATCGCCGAATTTGCCCCTTGTTCGGTTTTAATTGCAAAAAACATCCGAGAGAGCCACGACTTTCTCATGTGCACGGATGGTTCAAAGCTGGCGGAGAAGGCCGAATTGTTCGGCGCCCAGATCGCGCAGGCCCTGAATGCGCGGGTGACCATTCTGTCCGTCGCCGCGGAGCCGGAGGGGCAGAAGGCCTCCCAGGAGCAGGTGCGGCGGGCGGAGATGATCCTGGCCCAATTGGGGGTCCAGGCCGATGTCAAGGTGCGCTCCGGCCGTCCCTCGGAGGTGATTATCGACGAGGCCAAGGATCACGACATCGTGGTCATGGGGGCCAGCGGGAGCTCGGCGGTCCGGCGGTTTTTTCTGGGCAGTGTTCCGCTCAAGGTGATCGAATACGGCGCATGTCCGGTCCTTTTGGTTCGGGAGAAGCCCGAAACCAAACGGCGCAGCACGGGCCGAAGGGCCGGTTGAATCCGTTTAGCGAGCGCAACTCCCGCCTGTGGAGGCGGGGTTAGCGAGCGAATTAAAATAGGGGCGTTTCCACCCGGATCGAAGAATCCCCGGATGGAAGCCCGGGGTTCTTCAAAGGTCGGTGCCTTGGGGATTTGCCTTTTGCGGCCGATATCGATAGAATGATCGTTCCAGAGGAGGATATCCATGTCGAGAGTGGTCAAGAAACGGCGCAAAAAGATGCGGAAGCACAAATACCGAAAGCTTCGAAAGAAGATGCGCCATCAGCGCAAGAAACGGTAAGCGTCGAGCGCTCGAGGCTTTGCGAAGAAAGTCCGTCCGGTCTCGCTCTACGGCCGAAACCGGGAAGCGGGTTATTATTCACACACCAGGAGGGAAAGGTCCACCATGGCCGCCGGAAAAAAAGTGCATGTCAAGGTTCGAACCCCGTATGCGAGCTACGAGGGGTTTCTGCTCATTCCGCCCATGCGCAAGCGGGTCTCCGACGTATTAAACGAGGAAGATCGAACCTTCATCAATCTAACGGATGTTCAAGTCGACGGTTCAAACGAGAAGGTTCCCTACATTTCGATCAACAAAGATATGATCGAGTCGATTATTGAGAAAGACTGATCCATGAATCCCCTTCCGGTTCTTCAAGACGGTTCAAGGGAAGGCCGGACGCGGTTGCCGCCGTGGTTTCGAGTGCGAGCCTTTCCGGGTCCGCGTTATCGGGATATGAAGGGCCTCCTTTCGGAGCTCCGGCTTCACACGGTTTGCGAAGAGGCCCGTTGTCCGAATGTCTGGGACTGTTGGAACCGGGGGACGGCGACCTTCATGATCCTGGGCGATGTCTGTACACGCAGCTGCGGTTTCTGCGCCGTCGCCACCGGCCGCCCGCCCGGCCTGGACACCGATGAGCCCCGCCGTGTGGCGGATGCCGTCCGGGCGTTAAACCTCCGTCATGCCGTGATCACCTCCGTGAACCGGGATGAATTGGCCGACGGCGGCGCGGGAATCTTTTCCGAGACGATTGATGCGATCCGAAGGCGGCACGACTGCACGATCGAGGTTCTGATCCCGGACTTTAAAGGCTCCCGGGCGGCGCAGGACCGGGTATTCGAAGCCCGACCGGAGATCCTCAATCACAACACCGAGACCGCCCCGCGCCTCTACCGCACCGTGCGTCCGCAGGGAAAATATTCCTGGAGTCTTGAGGTTATTTCCCGGGCCAAGCAAGCGGGCCTCGTCACCAAAAGCGGCCTGATGCTGGGATTGGGAGAAACGGACGATGAAATTCGGTCGGTGATGGGTGATTTGGTTGAAGCCGGCTGCGATATTCTGACGCTGGGCCAGTACCTGCAGCCCACGACCGCCCATCTTCCCGTCATCCGGTATTACGCCCCGGATGAATTTTCTTCCCTGAAGGAAGAAGGACTGCGTCTTGGATTCCGACACATCGAATCCGGTCCGTTGGTACGGAGTTCCTACCACGCCGAGGAACAGGCCCTGACTATTCGATCAAGCCCCTAATTCCTTTTCAAGCTCTTCCGCATCGATGATGAAATCTTTAGTTCGGGTCTTGGCCAGGCGGGTCGCTTTGTCGACCAAGCCGAGAAGGTCGGTCGCTTTCTGGTAAGGCCGGAGCTGGGCCACCGCCAGAACGGCCCGAACTGTTTTTAGCGGAATCACCGGCGGGCGGAGTTTCGACAGGGCCTGGTGCAGGCGCTGGGCGATGACGTAGGCCTGGGCCTTGGCCGCTTCGGGAAGGATAACGACGAACTGGTCCCCGCCGTAGCGGAAGGCCAAATCCATTCCCTGCCGGATGATGCCCTGGATGGTTTTGCCGACGGTCTGGAGGACGGCGTTTCCGGCGGCATGGCCGAAGCGGTCGTTGATCATCTTGAAATCGTCCAGATCGGCGAAAATGCAGGACAGCGGTCGGTCCATCCGGCGCGCCCGTGCGATCTCTTTGACGAGGGCTTCTTCCAAGGCCCGTGGATGGCCCAGCATCGTCACGGGATCGGTCTGAGCCAACCGTTCAATTTCGCTCTGCTGCCGAAGACATCGACGCCGATAATGGAGCGAGACATAAACGCCCGTCCCGATCAAGACCGAAAGGCCGAACTGGGGGATAAGCTCACGGGGATATTGAGCGAAGCGTCCTTCTTCCAGATAACGAATCAACCAGGGCACGATGATGAGGAGATAAAATAGGATCGATAAAATGCCGGATCGGACGGGTAGTTTGTCCATATGCAAATTATACGTCATCGTCCTCCGCGAATCAAACCGGCGGAATCTCAGAGAAGGTCGTAGATCATCCTGAGCGATGCGGTCAACAGAACCGTGCCTAGGACTTGTTGCAGGACTTTGGGCGGAATTTTTCGGGCCCCCCACCAGGAGCCGATCTGCCCTCCGATCAATACCGTGAGCCCCAGCGGAAGGGCCAGGCCCGGATGCATTGTTCCGTTGAGGGCATGGGCGGCAAGCCCGCTTAACGAGTTTAAGATAATAAAGGCGGCCGAAACCGCGGCCGTTTGTTTGGCGTTCGCCCAGCCCATCAACAACAGAAGGGGGCTCAAAAAGATCCCTCCCCCGATGCCGATCAATCCGGCCAGAAATCCGAGAACCAGTCCGACGGGGAGCCCGATGGCGTAGATCCAAACCGCATTTACGGGAGGGCGGGGCAGAATCGGCTTTGTAAACAGGATGAACCGGAGGCCGGCGATGAAGAGCGTCCCTCCGAGGATGCCGGAGAAGACCGGCTGTGAAAGGGGGATCATCCCCCCCAGGTAGGCGGCCGGGATGGACGCGAGGATGAAGGGCCATAGGATCCGAGAGGTGAAATAGCCGGCGCGATAATAGTTGGTTAACCCGGTCACGGTGACCAGGATGTTCAGGATCAAAACCGTCGGCGCGATCTCCGGCCGGGCGTAGCCGGCGAGGACCAGAATGGCGAGATAGGCCGAAGCGCCGCCGTGTCCGACCGAGGAATAGAGCATCGCGGCCAGCAGAAATAGAGGAAGAAGCCAGATCAGGTCCGAGGGCATGGTGACCCGGATTGTTGCCGAAGACGACCCGCATTGTCAACCGTCAAAGCAGCGCTAGTCGACGCTGAACCAGCCGCCGAGCATTTCGGTCGCGGAGATCCACAACACCAGGGTGACCAGATAAACGGCCACGATCCATGTATCCCTTAGCGTCATATTTTCCTCCTTTCACTCCGCCCATCTTAGTCGTCAAAAGAGATTTTATCGGCGATCAAGACTCCGAGCGCGTTCAAATGTCCTTCCACTTCCACCTGCACGTTTAGAGCCAGATCATTCGAAGTTTTTCCGAGGGGTTCGTACACGGTCGCTCCCGTTGTCGAAACAGGCTGGCCGTTGACATTGAAGTTGGCGGGGGAGAGAAACTGGGTGATAAAGCCTTCCAGTTCCACTCGGGTTCCTTCGGTGCTCGGGATCTCCTGCGTCTGGACTTCCACCTGGCTGGCGGTCAGGACCCCGCTGCTGTAGCAGGCCGTGGTTTTCACCTCGACGAACATCCCGTCGCTGAGGCCCCCGGAGGGAAGATCCTCGGGATGAACTGCGCTGTAGTCTACCATCAGGTTGCCAATCTGGAAGGTCTTCGCCGTGGCATCCAAGTTTCGGATCGTGCCCTTGACCTCGGATTCGTCTCCGGGAGAGCAGGACGTGGATTTTAGTTCGATATAGGTGGCCAGGAGAGTTCCATTGGACTGCGGCAGGCCGCTCACCTCGATGACATATCCATCCTTTAAATCGTCGAATCCTGTGACGACTGCATACTGTGTTTTTGAATCGGTCTTCACCGGCTGGCCCATCACCATAAAGGATTGATCCACCGTCTGGATGCTTCCGGTTTGGATGGGGCCCTCGAGAATATCGTTGAAGTCGATCTTTTCGGCCGTCCCGCTTGTTCCGTTGGCGTCGAACGTGCCCTGGACGGCGACGACCATCCCGACCCGAAGGTCGTTCTCGTCGGACGCGCTTCCGTTCTTTGTGATGGAGGTTTCGGTTGTTGTTGAGAACTCCACACCGTTGACGAATACACTTCCGAATCCCGTGATCGGACCCACGCTGATCCCCGTTCCACCCACCCCCCCGCCGGCGGTGGGCCCGCCGCTGCTTCCGCAGGAGGTTAGGGCCGTTAGAATGAATAAACTATAGATTGCGGGCACAACTCTAAACCCCTTCATTCTTCTTCTCCTTATCGGGTGGCTGCGCGTCATCCTCAAAATAGAAAATTCCAATCGTCGCTCGTTTTCGACCGGTTCCTTTCGATGACGGATTGATGTCCCGGTCTTTTTGAGACATCAGGCGGTCCAACTCCTCCAGCAGTGACTGTCCCTTTTGGACGGCCTGAATACGGATCTCTGACAGGGCTTCGGCCGGCAAGTTATCGTAGGATACTTTCCGCTGAAGAAAGCTGTCGGACGGGTGGCTCTGCAGGTTGTGATCGATGGTGGAGATCAGATCCCTGACATCGGTACCAAGTATTCTTATTTTGTCCGCTTCTTGGGCGTGCGGAATGAAGGCTCGCGCGATCAGCCGGACCCGGCCGTCCGGCAATCGCTCGACGGCCCCCACTCTCAAGAGCTCATCCAGCACGGCGCGTGAAGGGACATCCCCTCCGTAGCGTCTCACCAATTCGTTGAAGGATGTCTCTTTGCCTTCAATGGGAAGCTCGCTCGGTTGACCCTCCTTATTCCAAAAGGCCCTGTCCCTAATCCAGCCGCTGATGACCCGTGCGCCGCGATTATACCGCTCAAGCTCTTCGCCATTTTCCAGCGAGGGAGGTTTTTTGATGAGACTCACCTCTTTACGTGTCAGTCCTGTGATGATCGAGACGCGGGAGATGGACGGCTTTCGCCCTGGAATGCCAAACTCTTCGAGCGCCACATCGACATAGACGCGCTTGGCGAGATCGGCAAAGGCCCCGAAGGGGATATGATTGCGTAGAAGAATTCTGATCAGCGGACGAAGAATATTCAACGCGGCTGTATACAGTGCTTTTTTAATTTCACTCATTATTTGGGATAATATTCCCAAATTATGATTATTGTCAAGCTAATTTTAATTTCGTTTGAATAAAAAAAAACGGAAAAAGGATTTGATACCGGAGGGCTGGAGCTTATCGATAGCAAAAGGAAAAAATGCTACCAACGTTCCGACCTGATCAAGGGGAAAGGGACGCCCAGGTTTGTGAGGATTTGGCCGCATTCCTTGATCATCCGGTCCGGTCCACAGAGACAGTATAATGTCCCGATAGGCCCGATATGGTTTTTAAGAAAGGCCTCGTCAAATCGTCCTATGCGGCCTGTCCAAGATGTTTTGTCCGGACGTGTAACCGTATAGGTACAGTTAAGATTGGGGTGCATTTTCATCGCCGCGTCGAATTCCGCTTTGAAGGCAAAGTCCTCGCTTGTCCGGGCACTGTAGAGAAGGGTGACGCGGACCGGCAGTTTTTTAGCGAGGATGTAGCGGATCATACTGCGGTAGGGTGCGATTCCGATCCCACCGGCGATCAGAACAATTTCCTCACTCTCACCCTCCGTGAACACAAAGTTCCCCTCCGGCCCTTTGACGTTCAGGGTATCGCCCACCTTGACGGTATCGTGAAGCCACGGTGTAAGGCGGCCTTCCGGATACCGTTTGGCCGCGATCTCGATGTAATCTTCCTCGGTGGGGGAGGACGACAAGGAGAAGGCGCGGTTTGCCGTTCCCATCCGGTTGCGTTTCGGATTCCAGACCTCGGACGTGAGGATGACAAACTGGCCGGGTCGGAAAGAGAAAGGCTTGTTCGCCCCCAGATCCAAGCGAATCGATTTGATCTCCGGCGTCTCTTGTCGAATCTCACTGACGACCAGGCTCATTTGTTTTTGATCGCGCGCCGCCATGGTGACCTTATCTTACCCCGGTCCCGCCGCGATGTGCAACATTGTCGGTGTTTATTCTCTCGCCGACTTCTCCCATCGCCAAGGGCGGCGTTTTTTTATTTCCATGAAGTATAAAGCCCTTTTTTCCCGCCTCTTGCCACTGGATCATAAACATGATACCTTGGAGGCGGAAAATGCCGATGCGGATCCTCATCATCCTACTCAGCCTGATCCTGCCATCGTATGCCGCGGCCGGAGCGGCCTTACCCGGCGGTTATGACCGGGCCGGTTGGGGCATCACCGTGGCCGAGCTTCAGAAGCAGGTCGATATCGAGCGGGCCGAGATGACGGATGGGTTCGGATATGCGGAGCACCTGGAAGCGGATCCGGATGTCTATTTTCGAATGACACCGAACCACGAGCGGGTTGAATATTATTTCTATCAGGCCCGTCTCTATAAGGTGTTTATCATCTATGACCGGATTTATTTCCACACGCGGTTTTACGAAGACCTCGTCGGGGAAATGAAGAAAAACTTCGGTGAGCCCAATGAGGTTTATCAGGAAGATTTTTTCGGTCTGCCCATCCAACATACGCGGTGGGAAGATGCCGACTCTATATTAGATCTTCGCAAGGGGGCCGGTTTCATTTATCAAGTCCGGATCGATAAGGCGGCGAATCAAAACAAAGCGAAGGCCGGGACCAAGAAAAAAAGCATCTGATCGCAGGGGATCGCGCGATGGAACTGTTCAAGGTGATGGCCAAAGAGGGGCACGAGCAATTGATTGTCACGACCGATTCGGAGACCGGTCTGAACGCGATCATCGCCATTCACAGCACCCTGCTCGGACCCGCCCTGGGCGGCTGCCGTTTCTGGTCCTACAAGACCTTCGAGGAGGCGGCCACCGACGCGCTCCGGCTTTCGAAAGCGATGACCTATAAGGCCGCCATCAGCGGGTTGAACTTGGGCGGCGGAAAGGCGGTAATCTGCGCGCGGCCGCAGGAGAAAACCCCGCGATTGCTCCGCGCGTTCGGTCGATCGGTCGATTCCCTGGCCGGTCTCTATGTTACGGCGCAGGACGTGGGAATGACCCTCTCCGATATGGAGACGATCCGCGAACTGACCCGCTACGCCGCGGGAATCCCCGAAGAAAAGGGGGGAAGCGGCGATCCGTCTTCCATGACGGCCCGTGGCGTTTTGGGCGGGATGCGGTGCTGTCTAAAGGAGGTGTTCGGATCCGATTCGTTCCGGGATCGAACCGTTGCGGTGCAGGGTCTTGGGAAAGTCGGGCGGCATTTGGCCGGACTGCTTCATGGAGAAGGAGCCCGGCTGATCGTTTCGGATCTGGATGCGTCAAGGGTGAAGGCTGCGGTGGCCGAATTGAAAGCCGAGACCTTACCGCCCGCAAGAATTCATACCGCGGTTTGCGATATCTTCGCACCCTGCGCGATGGGAGGGGTGCTGAATTCGGCCGCGATTTCAAAACTCCGTTGCCGGATTGTCGCCGGCGCGGCGAACAATCCGCTGGCCAGCTGGGCGGATGCGAACCTTCTTCAACGCCGGCGCATTCTTTATGCCCCGGACTATGTCATCAATGCCGGAGGTTTGATCAACATCGCCTGTGAAATGGAAGGTTATCACAAAGAAAAGGCGGAGGAGCGTGTGGCCGGGATCTCGGAAACCCTGTCCCGGGTGTTCGCTCGTGCGAAGGAAGAAAAAATTACGCCTCTGGAAGCCTCCAACCGTCTGGTGGAAGAGCGACTGGCGAAGGCTCGTGCGGGGCGCTCGGAAGGCTGAAAGATTATTTCCGATGCATTTATTCATGGGAACAGATCATAAAAACCGCATAAAAGGATGGCTCCTTGTTTTGCTTTTCTCTTTGGCGGGATGTGGGGGGAGTAGCATCGGTGGTGGTGGCGGGGGCGGGGGTGGCGGTGGGGGCGGAGGTGGCGGGGGTGGCGGAGGAGGCGGTGGCGGGCGCGGCCCCCAGGGCCCTCCGGCCCGCTTTGCCTATGTGGCGAGTGCCTCCGATAGCACCCTATCCATCTTCACGGTAGACGCCGCCACGGGTCAACTGCGCCACCGTGGGTATACGGCGACCGGATCGCTTCCGCAGTCGGTCGCCGTCGATCCGGCCGGTAAATTTGTCTACGTGGCGAATGGATCCTCTAACGATGTTTCGGCCTATGCCGTCGATCTTTCGACCGGGGCGTTGACGGAAGACCTCAACTCGCCGTTCGGGGCCGGAACAGACCCTGTTTCCGTGACGGTGGATCCCACCGGGAAGTTCGCCTACGTGGCCAACAATGGCAGCGACGACGTCTCGGCTTATACGATCAACCCAAGCACGGGGGCGCTCATGCAGATCGACTGCGGCGGGGGACCCGGGTGCAAAACCAAGAATTTTTTGGCAAACACGAATCCCGCCTCCGTGACCGTAGATCCTTCGGGTCAGTTTGCCTACGTGGCGAACAATGCCAGCGGCGACGTCTCGGCCTATACAATCGACGTGAACACAGGGGCGCTAACGCAGATCGACTGCGGCGGGGGAGCCGGGTGCAACGGCATGAATTTTCTGGCGGGCACGAATCCCGTCTCTGTCACTATCGATCCCTCGGGAAAATTTGCCTATGTGGCCAATGAAGGTGGGAAAAACGTCTCGGCCTACACCATCGATCAAACGACCGGCGAACTAACCGAGGACCTCAACTCGCCGTTTGGGGCCGGCACGAACCCTGTTACCGTGACGGTGGATCCCACCGGGAAGTTTGCTTACGTGTCGAATCAGGGCTCGAATGACATTTCGGCCTACACCATCGACCAAACGACCGGGGCCTTGGCCAAGATCAACGGCTCGCCGTTTAAGACCGGAACGAACCCCAACGCAATCACCGTGGACTCCTCGGGCCAATTTGTTTACGTGGGGATCAACGGAGCGCATAACATCCTGAGTTACAGTATCGGCTCCAGCGGCGCGCTCACCTCGCTCGGTACAGTCGCATGCCGCGGGGCCAACGCGATGGCCATCACCACGGGCACCAACCCGGTCGTGTACACACCGACGTTTGCCTATGTGGCGAATTGGGGCTCGAGCAACGTCTCGGCCTATACGATTAATCCGACGACCGGCGTGTTGAGTGGCGGCTCACTTTTTAATGCCGGCACGAACCCTAACGCGGTCACCGTGGATCCGACAGGGCAGTTTGCCTATGTGGCTAACAGTCTTAGCAGTGTCTCGGCCTACACGAGTAATCCAACCAATGGTATGTTGACGGAGCTCAGCAATTCGCCGTTTACGGCCGCGTCCGGCGCTATCGAAACTGCTATTGCCGTGGAACCCACCAGCCGGTTTTTATACGTAACGAACAGTTTGAACAGTATCTCAGGATTTGCCATCAATCAAACAACCGGTGCTTTGGGGTCCCCCTCGACAGTTTCGGCCGGCACAAGCCCCACCGGAGTCGCCGTGGACCCTACAGGCCGGTTTGCCTATGTAGCGAACACCTCGAACAATGTCTCGGCCTACACGATTAATCAAGCGACGGGTGCTTTGAGCAGCGTTTCACAGTTTAATGCCGGCACAACCCCGAGGGCCGTTGCCGTGGATCCCACCGGTCGATTCGTCTATGTGGCGAATCAGGGTTCAAGCAACGTATCGGCCTACACGATTAATCAAACGACGGGCGCGTTGAGTGGCGGCGCGCTCGTTAATGCCGGTACATTTCCGATCGGAATCGCCGTGGATCCCTCCGGTCGTTTTGTCTATGTGGCCAATGAGTTTGGGTTCAATATCTCAGTCTATAAGATCAATCAAACGAGCGGCGGGTTGACGGCGGTCGGCTCGCCGGTCCCGGTCGGCGCAAGCCTGACCGCGGTCACCGTGGATCCGTCCGGTCATTTTGTGTATGTGTCGAACACCTCGGGCAGCATTTCAACCTTCAAGATCAATCAAACGTCGGGCGGGTTGACGGGGGTCGGCTCTCCGGTTACGGCTGGTACAACCCCGGTCTCCATTGCCGTGACGGGGACGATTCAATAAGGGTGGAGGTGGGAGATTTACCGATTCGGGTGAATGCGGAACCATGCAGACCGGTTCGGTATTGAAGCGCCGGCCGGAAGGCCGGAGTCCTTTCAAGATGGCTCGGATCCTCCCGGTTCCTATCGGTTTTTTTCTCGTTTTATTCTCTGTAAATCTGGTTTCGGCCCGATCATCCGCCTCGATCATTCCCTTCGATCAACTCGCCCAGCCGAAGCAACCGGTCCGGATGGCCGTCCGCTTGGTGACGGGCGGATTGGGATTGGTGAACCGGCCCGTGAGCGGCGAACGGATCGAGTTTCTTCTGAAAGACCGCTCCCTGGGGCAGACCCTCTCGGGGGGCGATGGAATGGCCGTCAAAAGCTTTGTCCCTTCCAAGCCGGGGCTGTATACCGTCACGGTCCGTCTTGTAGAAAACCCGAGGTATGAAGCCGGGCCGGTTGAGCTATCGATTGCTTGCCGTAATGCCTCGACCCCGATTTTACTCGTGGCCGTCTCCTCCGTCCGAATCCCCGGCGAGCCCTCACCCGCGCCATTTAGCCCGACTCCCCCTTCGGACGCGATGCCGGAGGCGGTCAAGGTTCTTTCCCGACTTTCCAAACCGTATCAGCTTTTATATGTCGAGACCGGAGACGAGGCGCTGATCACGGAGGCAAAAGATTGGCTGACTCACCAAGGTTTTCCACCGGCGCCTCTTGCGGCCTGGCCGATGCCGGACGATGCGGAACGCCGTATGGAGCGCTTTGTCGAACGGCTTCAGGAAGTACGGGACGCGGGATGGAGGAAGATTTCGGCCGGAATCACCCGTTCCGTGGCGGAGGCCGAGGCGCTCATACGACTGAAGATCAAGGCGGTCCTTATGGCGGAGGAGGATGAGGAGGACGACAGGCCGGCAGGGGCGAAGAAGGTTACGGATTGGAAGGCCGTCCCGGCGGCCTTCCAATAATCGTCTGCAGCGGCCGGATGACAGTCACGATGAAATGGTGTAAACTAAAACCCTATTCCGGTCATGGGCATGATGAAAGAGGAGCCGATGAACACAAAAGGGATCACGCTCACGCGTCACATTCTGCTGGAGCAACGGGCTCACCCCTCCGCGACGGGCGAGCTGTCAATTCTGCTCGACCAGATCGGCCTCGCGGCCAAGATCATCGCCCGGGCGGTAAGTCGCGCCGGGCTGGTGGATATTCTGGGCGTGACCGGTCAAGTCAATGTACACGGGGAAGAGGTCAAAAGGCTGGACGAATACGCCAATCAAACCTTCATCAACGTTTTCGGACACAGCCGACTGGTCTGCACACTGGTCTCGGAGGAAATGGAAAAGCCCAGGCACCTTTCGGAGAACTGCTCCCGTTCGAAGTACACGCTTTTTTTTGATCCGCTTGACGGTTCGTCCAATATCGACGTGAACGGGACGATCGGGACGATCTTCTCGATCCATCACAGGCTGGGCGGGGATCGGCACCGGACCGAGGAGGAATGGTTTCAACTCGGCTCGGACCAGGTTGCGGCCGGATATGTGATGTACGGCCCCAGCACTCTCCTGGTCTATACCGCGGGGAACGGCGTGCACGGTTTCACGCTCGATCCTTCCATCGGCGAGTTTCTCCTCTCGCACGAGAACATCCGCATCCCGTCCCGGGGGAAGACCTACAGCATCAATGAAGCCAATTATCCGGTCTGGGAGCCCCATATCCGCGCCTTCGTCGACTATTTAAAGGAGAAGGATCCCGCCACCGGCCGGCCTTACTCATCCCGCTACGTGGGTTCGCTGGTGGCCGATTTCCATCGAACACTTCTCCACGGCGGCATTTTCCTATACCCCGCCGATGCCAGGAATCCGCGGGGAAAGCTTCGCCTGCTCTACGAAGCGGCCCCGCTCGCCTTCGTCGTCGAGCAGGCCGGCGGACGGGCCATTAGCGGCCGGGAACGAATCATGGAAGTCCGTCCCGTCGACCTTCACCAGAGAGTTCCGCTGATCATCGGCAGTCCGGAGGCCGTGAGCCTGGCGGAAGAATTTTCCGGGGGACGGAAAAAGCGCGTCCGCGGAAAAAGAGAAAAAAGATAGATCGGACGGGTGCGTCGGTGGAAATCTTTGACCTGGTCGTGATCGGGGGTGGCGCGGGAGGGTTGGTGACGGCAAGCGGCGCGGTGCGCCTGGGCGCCAAGGTGGCCCTCATCGAGCGGGAACGTCTCGGCGGGGAATGCCTCTGGACGGGCTGCGTCCCCAGCAAGGCCTTGATCCGCTCGGCCAAGATCAAGCACCTGACGGAGCATGCCGGCTCCTACGGGTTCCGGGACCAGACGCTTCCGGTCGACTTCGCCCGGGTGATGCAGCATATGCGGGACGTGATTTTGACGATCCAACCTCACGATGATCCGGACCGTTTTCGAAAGATGGGTGTGGAAGTGATTCAAGGCCGGGCCGTGTTCGCCGGCCACGACCGGCTGGAGGTCAACGGCCGCGTACTCAAGTCGAGACGGTTCTGCATCGCGGTCGGCGCCGATCCGCTCCTCCCTCCGATCGAGGGGCTCGACCGCGTCCCTTACATGACACACCAGAACTTCTTCGAACAGTCCCGGCAACCGGAACATCTCCTGGTGGTGGGCGGGGGCCCCGTCGGATGCGAGATGGGGCAGACCTTTCATCGGCTGGGAAGCCGTGTCACGGTCGTTGAGACGCTCGGTCGCATTCTCAACAGGGATGATCGGGAAACGGCCGGCCGGCTTCACGAGATCCTTGTAAAGGAGGGCCTGCGGATCGAGCTGAATACGAGGGCCGAACGGGTCGAGCGGCAAGGCGACCGGATCCGTCTCCATTGTGTTCGCGACGGTCAATCCTTTCCGGTCGAGGCGGACGCGATGCTCGTGGCGGCGGGAAAACGTCCGCGGGTGGATGGGCTCGGGCTGGACGAGGCGGGGGTTGCGTTCGATCAAAGTGGAATCAAGGTGGACCGAACCATGCGGACGACCAATCCGAGGATCTTCGCCTGCGGCGATGTGACGGGCGGCTTTCCGTTTACGCATACGGCCGAGTACCAGGCCGGGCTGGTCGTTACCAATGCGCTGGTTCCTCTCCTGAGGCGGAAGGCCGATTATTCCGTGGTTCCCTGGTGCACCTTTACCGATCCCGAGCTGGCCCAGGTCGGCCTGACCGAGGAACAGGCCCGGCAACAATTCGGCGAAGGGGGTTACCGGGTCTGGCGGTTCGCGGTGGCCGACAACGACCGGCACATCATCGACGGGGAGACGCAGGGAACCGTAAAACTGCTCACCCGCCCGAACGGCCGGATCATCGGCGGCACGATCTTAAGCGCCCATGCCGGGGATCTGATCCATGAATATGCCCTGGCGCTTAAGAAAAGGGGAAGGGTGGCCGATATCTCGGGAATGATCCATGTCTATCCGACCCAGGCCCAGGCCAATAAACGGGCGAGCGACCAGTATTATGCCGATAAATTCTTTGCGGGCCGTATTCCGAAACTCCTTTCTTGGTGGTTGAAACGGGTTCGTCCCAAGCCGCCCTAAGAGAACCGCGGGGGGAAGCGATCGTCACGTGGCCAAGCTAGAAGCACCGGAATGGTCCAAGATCCTCTCGGTCTTCCTCGGGTTTAGTCTGTCCCTCTTCCTGGGTTGCGCTTCCGGAGGTAGCGGGACGGTGTCTCTGGCACCGGAGGAGCGGCAAAAGATCACGGAACTGGTACTCTCGGTGGCCGAAGACCCGGAGGAAAGCGTCCGTCCGGCGAGGGAGGAGCTCTGGGCCATTCTGAAAAGGCGGGGCTCGCCCACCCCCGGTCAACTCGAAGGGCTGAGGACCCAATTTCGCATCATCGCCCGCGGCCATCCCCTCTTTTGGCGGGACGCCCAGGAAGCCTTGCAGTTCCATCGGATGGTGAAGAGCCCGGAGCGGGCTCGATGGGAAGACGGGCTTGCGCAAACCGGATGGCTTTCCGATCTTCAACGGACCCGGTTCGACGATCTCATGAAACAGGTGATCGAGGAGGAGCCATTTCCGTCCAACCACGGGGTGGAGGTTTCGCTGAGCCGGAAGATGGTGGACGAGATCGTGAACAGCTGGGACGACCGGGAACTGGAACGGTCGGTGGACGCTCTCCTGACCCCGCCGAACTGATGTTTCCGGCGCCCCCCGAGAAGATGTCTTGCCGTTAATTATTTATTCTTCTGACCGAACACCTTCTGGAAATGGATCAGGGCCAGGTGCTGGGCGTAATCGAAAAAAAGAGCGGCGGAATAATGTCCGGTGGGAAGCATGACCATGGAAGGCTTTCCGGCGGCTTTCCAGAGGGCCATAGCGTACCGTCGTTTGATCACGTGATCAAAATAACCTTCGATCATCAGGGTTCGTTTTGGATCGAGCCGGCTGGCATAAGTCAGCGGATCCACGTTTCGAAGCCGGCGTTCGACCTCGGCCCGAAGTTCATCGGGTGAAAAGTTTTCCTCCTTTTTGAATTGGTTGCGGAGGGAAACAACCGTGGGTTCCGAAGACGACAGGAGTATGCCGGCCAGGTCCCCGCCCCCCAGAATAAAGACCCCGGCCCGGATCCTCGGATCCGCCCCGACCGCGACGCTGCTGATGATCGCCCCCATGCTGACCCCGATGATGCCGATGCGCTGGCGGTCCACGAAGGGTTGTCCGTCGAGCCAGTCGACCCCTTCCATCACATCCATCACATCGTCCTTCAGCAGGGATTCAAAGCGGGTCAGCGGGTCGCCGCTGTTTTTGGCCAGCATCAGGTGGCCATGACTTTTGAATCGAAGGCTGATGAAACCCGCCCGGGTGAAATAAAGGGCCATCCGTTCCGTGAAGTAATCTCCCTGCGTGATCGGATGGATGATGATGACGGGGGCGGTTTGAATTTGATCGGGGACATACAGGAAGGCTACGTGGTGTTGGAATTGAAGTTTTTCTATCGTGTAGCCGTCGTGAACCTCGCGGGAGAGGATTCGCGGGGGCGCGGGGGAAGGGTCGGTATGAAAATAATCCGGATCAATCGAAGGGATGGGCGGCGATTCGCGACGGACGTTCTGCGGACCGTAATATACACAGCCGGCCAGGTCGAGGGACAGGCCGAGGAGAAATGGGATGAGGATGAGACGATGGAGGATGGACATCGATTTCAGATTCATGGTCATGCGGATTCCCGCCGGGTGCCGTTGAGAAATTTTTCAACATTCAGGGTTTTAGTAAATTATATCTTGATTGGGGACCTGTGTCATGACTCCATTTGAGGGGGGAAGAGATAAAAAAAGGGGCGGGTTTCGGCGTCAGGGCAGCTTTTTGAGCAATTCCTCCCAGGCCCGTTTGGCGACCTCTTCAAACGGGATCGGTTTCTCGCGGACATCCTCGCCGGCGACCGTGGCCGAAGAGGACCCTTCCCAGACGATCGCTCCCGAGGACACATCCCAAATCTGGGCAAATACGCGAAGGGAGGAGGACCGGGTTTGAAGGAAGCGGATGCCGAGGAAAGAAAAGCGCGTCGCCGTGTCCTGGGAGAATTGAAGCAGGCTTACCTGAATCAGATAGCGGACGTCCAGGGCCCGTCCGATTTTTTGCTGGCTCGTTTTTCGAAGGATTCCGGAAATTTCATAGGTTCGAACCATTTCAGCGTACTCATCCGCGAGATCGTCGTTGTTCAGAAGGCTCAAGGTTTCCTGGGGAGGGGTCTGGGGTATTTGGGGATAGGTTTCGCGCAGGGCCTTGGAAAAGGAATCGCCAAGGACACGGCGGTACTCGTGGAAAATATCCACGGCGACCGCGGACAGGATGGCGACCTTGCCTTCCTCAAGATTATGGTGCGAGAAGTCCGGCGAACGTTGCAACTCGACCGCGGTAAAATTAAACTGGCTTAATGGCCCCGCGCAGGCGCTCAGACCGATGCAGAGCAGGATCCCCGCAAGAATCTCCTTCATCCGGCCTCAGGAATGGATGGGAATGATACCGGAGGTTAGTATATCTTAATTAAGAAACTCTGTCATCTCCCTGTTGTGCGTCAGTTGTTTCCCAGAAGGACCAATGAACGGTACACGGCGTCTCCGATCGGGCCGAGGGACACCCCTCTCCAATAAGAGTAATTTTTGTTTTCGTAATCCGACGGATACATGATGTACCCGTACGCCCCGTTGCAAAGGCCGCAGAGCATTTCAAAGGGAGCGTGTATATCGCGCCGCAGGTCCTTGCCGATGTTGGGAAACGCCTCTCCTGGAATGGTCAGGAGCGTCAGTTCTCCCATTTTGACATAGCTGAGCTCAAGCGGAATCGTATGATCGTCGCCGTTGCGTGGATCGGGCACCTTGTTGAAGAACGCCGCGATTTTGAACCAAGGATTTGCCAGCGGCACCCTCAGGACATCATCCCGCACGGTAATCGCATAATCAGCCGACGGCACGGTGTGTAATTCCATGGCCGTATCGCCGATCATCCGCCCGAAACGGTCCGCGGCCGGCCAATCGTCCTCGCCATTGCGCTTGATGGCCGGACCCACATGCCCTTGGGTCCCGTTCATGAAGATGCCCATCCCGCCGCCGAGTTCCCGCACGTGCTCGTAGAACGAGCCGACAAAATCGGCGGTGATAAAGTTTGTTCGCATGATCGTGGGATGCACGGCATAGTTGACGAGAGTGAAAAGCGCCTCTTCTTTTCCATCCCGGATCCTCGTGGCGCGCATGACCGTGAACGCGGGATCGGGTATGGTGAGATCGTGTTTAAATCTGGAATATTGAACCGTCGTAGATCCAAAGTGCAATGTGATATCTTGCATATCACGCATCGCATCGTTCAAACACGCCGCCGCGGCGTCAATCGTCTCTCGCATGTAAGGCCCGTCTCTCCCGCTTAAGGGCCCGAAGCCCCACAAACCAGTGGTGTCCGGCCCGCTGTGAGTATGAGTGAAACTCACGATGATATGCTCCGGTGCAAGTGCGGGCACCCCTCTCTTGATGGCGACTATGTCGGGTCCGAGCATCCCGATGAGATCCATGCTCACGATGCCCACGCGCGTTTTTCCGTTGGAAAGCACGAAACATCTCGCGGATAAGGGGTCATGCACGCCTTTGCTTACTCGGCCGCTTTGAAAACCGGCAAGATACACCGCCTTTTGCGGTGTTATGTCTTTGATCGCGACGCCCGCCTCCCAATGCGCGCCAACGCTCTCTTTCTCAATCCGCGCCGGTTCCGTGGATGTGATGTACTTCTCCGCGCACCCGAACAATCCTCCGACCGCCAGAAATAGCGCAATGAAATGTCTTTTTTTCCGTACCATGCGAATTTCCCGTTAGCTTAGGGTGTAAAAAATGCTGTCGGTAAACGGATTCATCTTAAACGCGTTTTCAAACCACATAGGGGATTTCGGATCGTGCTCATGCATTCCTTACCGTAATTCTATCATAAAGAATAATTTTGTGGAGGCGGGAGTTCCATCCAGATCATTCGACTGGTAATTTGGACCCGATCTTGGGACGGTCGACCGGTGCTGGCCCTCAAGATCCGTCCGGCCAGATCCCGTCCCATCCCTTCGGCGCGCTCGAACACGCCCTTTCCATCGGGAGGATGCGGCCGTTGATCCGCCACGGCCCCGGAGGTATAAAGGGCGACAATCTCCGGATCTTCCTGTTTCGCCCGTTCTTCAAGGACGCGGCTTAGCACTCCCGGAAAATCGCTCGACTTCAGTCGGATTTCGCTGCGCAACACGGTCGGATGCGCCGAAAAGTTGACCAGATAGGCCAGGGGTCGGCCTTCCGGCGTTTTGAATACGAGGAAGATCAGGTCCGGATCGGTGGGGCCTCCCTTGATCATGCGATTTGCGATCCGGTCTCCCGCATCGACGCGGCCGTAGGCCACGTCGGCCGCTTGAAGACGCCGATACGCCTGGATCGCGGCCTGCGCCGCGCGGGTCGTCGTCATTTCAAAGAGCCCGTCGTTGTATGGCCCCGCCGCCAGACTTTCCCAGAAACGTTTCCCGAGACTTCCGGGTCCGGAATGGGTATGCGTGGCGGCGATCAGCAAATGGTCCTCCGGGAGCGGTATCACGGCGCGTATTTTCTGAGAAACGGAGTTAAAAAAATCTTCCGTGACCGCGAGAAGCTCCACGCTTACCAGAACGACCGTCTCGCGGCCGTCGGAAATCGCGAGCGCACGGGCCATGATGGGGTCGTGGACGCCGGTGGATATCCGGGCGCCGTAGGCGGCCAAGGGGAAGCCGACGGGGGGCGTGATTTCGATTTTCGCCGTTCCGATCCGGAGGGGGCCACGCGGATGTTCCCCGGGCGCCTTCTGAGTCAACGCGTTCAGCGCCTGTTCCGTCCGGTGAAAGAAGGGCTGTTGATCAATCGGTGTGTAGTCGATCGAGAGACATCCCCCCAGCGATGCGATGACCACCGCGTAGAGGGATGAGCGGAGGAATTTTGTTCGGCGCTTCATCATAGATTTAAGTCAGGAGTCGTTACAGACGCGGGTCCTGTCCTGCGGCAGCCCAACCGTGCTCGCCACCCCGCCCGGTATAGGGACCCCGGCTGCGCTAGGTGGGGCGCCCCGCCTCCGGCCCCCCGCTTTCTACGGTTTGTTCTGGATCAGATCGATTAAGGCCCGGGTCACCAAGGGCGCCATCTTCGAACTGGTCGAAAGCGTCTCTTCGTAATGGTCTTTGGATCCGCAACGGTCGGTCCCGAAAACCGGTCCGGGATTGAAAGTCGGAAAAACGAAATCGTTGGCCGGGACGATATAACCGAGTTCATCGTTGGCGAGACCGAACAAAAAAGAATACGGGGCCGTCACGGATTCCCGCAGGACAGGCTCTTTCGGCGTACCGGGGTTGGAGGCCGCGGTCCGCTCCTTGCCGATGCCGTCAATGGATTTTTTACGTTCGGTGACCGTCCAGCAGGTGGCGGTGTCCTCCAGGTAGCCGCCCAGCGCGATCTCCGGAAACAGTTCGCCCGGCACCGTGATGATCTGTGCCAGGGGAGCCTCGATCGGTTTGGGCCGGGCGTCTTTCGTGCCGGTCCGTCCCAGAAGGGTGATGAGGTCCACCTCGGTCCGGATATCCTGTCCGACGGCGGGTGGCTTAACCGGCCGGCCGTTCGTGTACGTTTCGCGTTGGATCACGCTCTTTGAGATAAGCGTTTGGAGGTAGCGGTTGTCGAGAGGGATCATGAGCGTTTTTGTCTTAACATCCAGTCCGAGGATCGATACCGGGGACGATCTCTGAAGCGATTCGAGGGCGGCTCCGGCGATCAATTCCCCGATGCGTTGCATCTTTTCCCAGGAGCGCTGCGGCAAAATATTCCCGGATTCGTCTTTGACCTTTGTTCGCAAGGTCGACATGAGGCCCCCGACCGCGCCGTTGACGTAGATGGCGGTTCCTCCAATGCCTTCAACCCTCCGGCCTTGCAGGGTAAAACCCCCCTTCTCGATGTCCTCGCGCACGTAGTGGGGAAAATCGGAAGTGATCAGGCTGCCCGTCCCGCCCGTGGTCTCCGGATGAATGGCGCCGTTAATCACGGTGGCGATGGTCCGGCCCTGGAGGTCAGCCACCTTTAGGATCATGAGCCGATTGTCAATCACGATTGGATCCCGCAGGTCCGCGATGATTTGTCCAAAGGCCTCCGGCAGGGTTGTCTTGGCAAGGGTGAGACGGGCCGGTTGGAGCCGGCGGTCGGCTTCGCGAAGCGCCGCGAGGGTCTGACGCCGGATGTGCTCCATCAGGCGCGGATCTTTTCCGTCCGTGAAAGGATTGGGCCCCCAGAGGCCGACGGTGTCCGGACCTTCGTGCGTGTGCGTGCTGGCCACGATCAATTGGCGGAACCCCAGATCCGCGGCTTCCTTCCGGATGGCCTGGACCTCCGGGTAAAGGTATCCTACGACATCGAGGGCGACCAGCGCCAATTTCACGTCACCGTATTGAAGGACCAGGACTCGTGTCCAGAGCGGATCATGCACGCCGGTGGCAGTGTAGTAGGATTTTTTGTGCTTAAATCCGGCCAGAAACGGTCCGTCCCACTTCCCGTTGTGGTTGGTGTCTTCAAAGCGGTCCGATGCGGCGGATGGATTTAACGGGTCCGGGGCGTCGTAGCGCCCGTTCCCGTTGTCGTCTGTATAAGGCTCCTGCCAGAGATGTCCTTGCTCGTCAACCGGCGTGATGGTTTCAGCGGCGGCGCCGGCCAGCAGTTGGGCCGTCGCGGGGGGCGTCGAGTCTTGCACGGAGCCTGAATAGACCGAAGGGAACGTCAGGAGCGACAGGAGAAAGGCCGTGATCGATAAACGAGTCACTCCCGAGAGTTTCATGATCAAATTATAGCATAATCATTCTGTTGCGTTGCGGCATCCGGGTCGATGGACTGTACTAAATCCAACGGGGACCGGAATATCCGGACCGGCATAGGGGCGGTTCACCAACTCGAAGACGGAGGACCGGGAGCGGATCCGGAAATTTGTAAAGAGATTTTAATTCCCCATCCCAGAAAATCGCTGCGGGTTTTTATAAAACAGAGACGCCGCTTGAAATGCGTAGGCACCACGATCCGTGTTATCACACCGGCATGGTGAATCTTTTCATGGCGGTCGCTCCTTGCTGTCCGTCAAAAATAATAATTGATTCCTGCCGACCACTCCTGCCGGCTGTTTATCACGTTCCATCCGGCTCGAATATCGGCGTTTTGGGATATTGAGTAGCGTTGGACGGCGGAGGCTTTATAATAATGGGATTCCTGGCCCAACGGAAAACTCAAATAATCTCCCGTGATCTGGATTCGCCAATCGTGAGTGAGATCGATCAAGGCTCCGAACGTTCCTCCACCTCCGGCCCGATACCAGCGATCCAGATCATGGGACAGTTCCATTTCAAGATCGACCATCGAATAAAAGATAAACGGGGAGAAGAAACGGGGTTGATAGGACATCCCCAGCCCGTAGTTCCCTTTGAACGAGTTGCAGTAACCGCAATCCAGATCCTTGGGGGTGTCCACGCCGACGTTCAATTTCCATGAAAGTTTATTGAAGAGCGGATCGTACGGTGTCAATGAAACGATATCGATGAGTTTGAGGCTGTCGATTTTGGTTTTTTCGGATTCGTTGTATCTCCGCGCGGTCAGATCAAAAAATAGGATCTGGGAGTCCTTCCTGTAGCCGGTGTCGTTGGCCAGAAGGTCATGATAGGCCGGCCGGATCGAAATCTCTTCAAAGAATTCGTTTCCATTTCGGCCATACCCTATCCCAGCTCGTGCGCTTCCGTGCCCAAGCTCCGGCGGTGTGGAAAATTGGATCACCTGCGGTGACTCGTCATTCCGATAGTTCAATTGACTGCGCACCAAGAGCATTCGCCTTGTGGTCGGATCGATCACCGTTGCGGTTTTTTCCTTCTGCATGCTTCGATACTGGGCGTAATCCAGATAGGCGTCCAGTACGAGGGCCTTTTCGGGGAGAGTCAAATTCTGGTAGTCTGCTTCCTCGGTGGCGGAGGGATTCTTAACCAGACGATAGAATATCTTATTTTCACTTTCAGACATCCGGACCCGTTTGTTGTTCAACTGACTCAGAAGAGAGGGACGGTACACCTCCTTTGAAATCAGGCCACTGTTTCGGGTGAGTGCTTTGATCGTGTCTGCCGGAATCACTTGAAAGATAAACTGATCCGTCAAATGAATGTCGGGATCGGCCACTTCCAGCAATGAGAGGATGTGGTAGGAGCAGTTTTCCTGAAAATAATAATAGTCGAAATAGTTGCCGCCCAACTCCCACAAGTGAAGCAACATGTAATTAATCTGATCGTCGTTCAAATTCAATTCATATTCCCACAAGTCCCGATTTTCAAGGTTGTTGTATTCCTGGACTTTAACATAATAGGGGACAAGAGAAAAGGCTCCTTTAAATCCCCCGAACAGTCCTTTAACGATATAGAACAAGGGATTGTCCGTGTCGGCCGTCGCCGCATAACTCACTCCGTAATCCAGGAGCTTTTGCTCCGAGCCTTGCCGTTTCTTGTCGATGCGCAAAAAGGTGTGTCCGAACATCGAGGCCGGATTGTTCATGTAGCTTGAGGCAAAAATGACGGTGACCTTCTCCGGGTTCAGATCTTTCAACCACCCTTCGAGACGCTCGCACTGCTGTTCCGGAAGCCGTGCGGGATCAAAGGCGAGTTGGCGTTTGAGCCATTTGTAACGAGCCGGGAAATTGCACTGGGGATGTTCCTGCCCGGGCTTCAAGGTTTCTGGAGGGGTGAAGAAATTTTTGAGTGTCGCGATCAGCTCTTCCTCGGGATTCGTCTTACCGGTGGGCGAATTGAAAAAATCGAGGCCGTCTTCCTGACTCTCGTATGTTCCGAAGAGCGTTTTCTTGTAATGAACCAGAAGATGCCAGTTTCGTTTCTCAGCCAGACCCTGCGTTCGGGCCTGAAGAATGAGCTCGTTTAGGTAACGTTCTCGGTCGCCATCGGCGTCACCAGCGGCATAAGCCGAAGCCGCGTTCCACGAGATCATGAGAGCGGTGATGGCAATGAGGAAACTTATCCGTGCCATGGCATGAAGATTTGGGGTAGTGCGGCGGCTCCGGGCGGATAAAAAAAGGGATACGACCATTTGCTTTGGACGGCAAAAATGATCGTACCCCCTGAATGTTATGATCTTCCTTAGTTGATACAGGTCGTCGATAGTTCGGTGTCGCGTGACACCACGCCCCGGACGGCGGTCAAGACTTCTGCCGGCGTGGTGGAATCGCTCGCAAAGATCGCCGGGTAATTATGTTGGGCCACGGTGTTGAATCGGGGTTGCTGTACCGTCGGGCAACCCATCATGCCAGCCAGTGCGGTAAGCTGTTCTCCTTGACCGACGGCCATGTCCTTGGCCAACCCGGAGAAATTGATTGCGACGAACTGCTCCTGTTCCAATTTAGACGTGTCAAATCCTTTCGCGTCGCAATTTGAAGTGCCAGAGGAAATGGCAAAAGTCTGATTGTCGGAGGTCCCGTTTGTCGTAGCGGCAAGAATCTGAACAGGTCCTTTTTGGTTTCCAAATAGCAGCGAGCCCAAACCACAACCGGCATCGCCATAACCGGCGGCGAATGCGGATGAGGAAAACAGGATCGTTCCAACAATCGCTAAAATATATTTCTTCATTTGATCCTCCTATAAGATTCGGTTGACAGGCCAATTCTGTAATCCGTATCTCATTTTTTTATATCTTGGAACACGATGCCGCCATTATCGGGTCACTCGACAGGTCTTTTTTCAGAGAGGCCAGCATTTCCGATGGCGTTTCCTGTTCACTCGAAAAAATTGCATTGTAGTTTTCTCTGGTGAAGGTTGCGAAGTGTTGCGTTTGGTTTGTGGAACAACCCATTAAGCCGGCCAAGGTGTCCAGGTTTTCCCCCTCACCCGCCGCCATTTCCTTTGCGAGACTGTGATAGTTACTTTCGACAAATTGGTTCTGCTCTAGTTCGGCCGCTCCCATCGAACTCTTGCATCCGGAAGTACCCGAAGTCATGGCGAATGTCTGATTGCTAAGAAAACCATTTAAAATTGTTGCGCCGAGCTGAGCCAGGATATCATTGTTCTTTCCAATCTCCTTGCCGCCCCATCCGCAGCCCGCGGCGCCGTAGCCTGCCGCAAGAGCGAAGGACGTCGGGATTAATGCAATGGCTGCGATGAGGACCGATAGCCCCACTTTTCTAATCATAAATCCCTCCTTAGGGTTGAAGGTTACGGATACACGCTTACTTACCTTTGACCACGGTGCAATATTCTCCATAGATGCCCAGGATATTTTTGGTCGAGTGATCAATCACGGAAACCTCAGTGATTCCCGCATTGGCCTTTGCGGTAGCGATTCGCGCATCGCCGACTGCAATCAGAGAGAAAAATGACTCCGCGCAGGCTTTTCCTTCTTTGGTGGAACCGGTGGCCGATGTGGACACGTCGCCGAACTGGACATCCGTGTATAAAATACCCCTCGCCGGCGTGGCCACGGCTAAGCAACCAGATATGCTTACCGATAGGACCGCCAAGATGATGAGGTGTCTACGCAATAGGTCCTTTATTTCAATTGTGGTTTTTCATTCGGAACGGAAAACGCTTGATGCGCGTCATTATTTAATACTCACGCCGGACATTACTGGCGATTTTACGAAGCGCCCCGCAGAATTTAGCGTTCGAGGCGTTTTGTTTTTAGCATTCTTGTTCAAGATTGTCAAGTTAAAAATGTTCAGAGGGTTCCAATATTCCTCCTCGCATTTCGATTAAATTTATTGGCGGCCGATGGTCTTTAAAAATTGGAGAAACTTTATATCGCGCAAGGCAATTTTTTAAGAATAACCTTGATCAGGTCAAAACCCCTTGACAGCGCGCGCAAACTGCCGTATGATGGTTCGACCCTCCAGCCGGAGAGGATGCAGTCCCTATAGATATGCGAGCGATGACCGAAAGCCCCAAACGACCGTTGAGGGCTTTTTATTTTGTGAGGCTGATCATTCGGCAGTTGATGCATCGATCGATGTTACGTGACGGCCCTACGGTCACATGAAGTTTGAAAGGCTGGTCCATGGAAGTCAAAGTTTACCAGGAAGGCCTTGAAAAGGCGATCAAGATTCTCAAGCGGAAAATGGCCAAGGAAGGCATTTTCCGGGAACTCCGTCGCCAGCAGGCCTATGAAAAACCGAGTGTCAAGAAGCGCCGAAAACGGCAGGACGCCCGAAAGCGAAGGCTGAAGGCGGAGCGCCGCGGCCGTTGACATGCCGGTTCAGTCTAACCGCCCGGGCGGACGAAGATCGGGTTTGAGAAAATCCACGGCCGCCACTGCCCGCTAATTCTGAGAGAAATCTGGACCCGATAAACTCCGGCCTCTTCAACCGGTACGCTGAGATGCGCCGTAGTCGCGGTTCGGATGACGGTTCCATTCCGCACCAGTTCCATCAATCCCACGACGGGGCTGTCGACCGTCAACGTTAATCCGGGCGTCTGCCGGACTTCGTCTCCTTGTATCCCTTGAAACGAATCATCGCCTGCCCAGAAAACAAATCCGGTGGAATCCGAGAATGTGTCGAAGGCCACATAGGCATGACCGGAAGCCAGGGCCCGCAGGACTTCGGACTCGTTCAATTCCTTCGCCAAAATGTGGGTCCGGACGAAGCCGAAACTCAGCGCATAGGGATCGATCTGATGGCCCAGGACCCGTATATTTTGATGCGCATCGTTTCCGGCGATGCCCGTCCACCGTCGCTGCCGGGAAAGTTCGTCCCATTTCTTAAGAGCGGCATCCGGCCGGTCGAGGATGGAGAGGATAACCTGATCGGAATAGTTGCTGTAGGAATATTCGATATCGGTTAAATATTCCGGGAACCGCCAAGGGTGATCGACGGCGTCGTCCAGAAGATCGTAGATCTCCATCCCGTCAATCCCCGGGAGGTCCCAATCTTTAAACCCCCCCGGGTGGGCGGCAAAGGCGAGCCCCCCTTGCTGTTTCACCCGGTCGATGATCTGGGCCATGGTCAGCGGTTTGGGATCCAGATAGTCCTTGAGCCCCAGCACCAGCAGACTGTCGCAGGTGTCGCCCGTACGGCCGGCGCATCCTTTAATGATCTCGGAGCCCCGAAGAACCAGGATGTTATCATACCAACCCTCAAAGCCACGGGTGTAGATCCGTGGGTTGTGGTGATCCGTCATGATCACAAAGGCCAAACCATTCTGTTTGGCCGCCTCGACGATTTCATCCACGGTTCCCTTGCTGTCGTGAGAAAGGAGCGAGTGGACATGAATCACGCCGGGGAAGTCGTGATAGCCTCCAACCGGCGGAACCGGTCGGCGCGTTTGCTTCAGCCCCTCGATCTGTTCCCGTTGCCTTTGCCAGTAGGAATGGGTGGCGCAGCCGGCGGTGAGAACGACCGTTATGAGGACCGCCAGGACCCGCGCGCCTCGACGAAACATCAGGCGTCCTTTCCGAAGCGGGTGTGGGGGCAGATATTCTGATAAGCGCAATACCGGCAGGCCATATAAGAGGGCCGTGCGGAAAAATCTCCCGAGCGTATTCCGGAAAAAACCTTCCGGATCGCGGCCGCCGTCTTTTCCAGATCCTCCTCCGTCTTCTTCGCGCGGCCGACACGGCCGGATTCCAGAAAATGCAGCTCCACGCCGTCCGGGATTTTTCCGTATTGTTTCTGGTAAGCCAGGGCGTAGATGGACAGCTGAAGGCTTTTTTGGGTTTCCACGTCCGCTTTCTTCTGGCTCGGAACGTTGGACGATTTATAATCGATCACGCGGACCTCTCCGCCGATTTCGTCGATGCGGTCCCAGCGGCCCGTGACCTTTGCGGACTCCGGACCCGGGTCGATGAAAAACTTGAACCCCTTCTCGACCGCGGCCGGTACGATGCGGGAGGCCTCCTCGTTTTGGAAGAATCGCCGGAGCGTTTCCCGCCCGGCCCCCAGACGACGCTCTTCATGTTCCCGGCTCAGGAAGCCGTCGTTGACCCAGGCCTTATCAAAGACCTGCAAAAGCTGATCCAGCGGCATGGATTTTCCCGTCATTTTCTGCCGGAGGTAGGCCTGGACCGCCGTGTGCAAGGCGCTTCCGTACATCACCGTCGGGTGGCGCGGGATGGGCGGCCGGATCAGGTGGGCGAACTTGTATTTTAGCGGACACGTGAGGTAATCGTCGATCTTGTAATAACTCAAGACGGGTGCTTCCACCGGATGATAGGCCGCGATGTTGGGATCGAGCGGCGGCCCGGCCGATCGGCGGATCACCTCCAGGGCGGCCGAACGACGGACCGGGACGGTCTTTTCATTCAAGCCCAGGGCCTCCAGAACGAAGCGGCTGATCCGGCGGGATTTTCCGCTGCCGTAGTCCCGCGCCGAGGTGAGATACAGCTCTTCCTTGGCCCGGGTCATGCCGACGTAGAACAAGCGGCGCTCCTCCTGAAGGTGAAAATCGCCGGCCGGCAGTTTGTCCTTGATCAGCGTCTCGGGAAAATCGATCGGGTCGCCCCGCTCGCGGCTGGGGAATTTCAGCTCCACCAGACTTACCATGAACACGACCCGGAATTCAAGCCCCTTGGCCTTGTGGACCGTCAGGATGCTCACCCTGTCCTGATCGGTTTCGATCTCGGCCACGGACGGGTCGTCGCCGGCCTGGATCAGCGCGTCCAGGTAGCGGATGACCCGGGGAACCTGTTCGTGCTGTAAAACGGCCTCGATCCGGCGGATCTTTTCAAAAAATTCCCCGATGTTTTTGATCTTGAGTTCGGCTTCCAGGGACTCGGCCTTGGTGAGCTCGGTCAGATACCCGGTCTGTTGGAGAAATCGGTAAAGCAGCACGGAGGCGGCATAGTGTCCCGACTCCTCGCGAAAGTGTCGAAGGTCCTGAAGCAGCCGAGTGATCACGGTCATGGCCTGACCCGAAGCGGTGAAGAGGTCAGGCTCGTTCTTAAATTGAATCAAGGCCTCCTCCAGTTTCAGATTTTTCCGGTCGGCCAGGTTGGAGCACCGGATCAAGGTTTCCATATCGAGCCGGTAAATTTCGGAACCGGCCAGTTGGTAGAGGCTCAGGCTATCGGCGGGGTCGGCCAGGACCCGGAGGAACGCCCCGAGGGTCCGGATCTCCTCCCGGCGGTAGAGCCCCCGATTTCCGGTGAAGGAATACGGGATCCCCCGCATGTTGAGCGCCCGCATGAACGTTTCCGCATCCTGATTCGCCCGCACGAGGATCGCGAAGTCCTTATAGAGATAATTTCCCGTATCCATCTTTTCTTCGATCGTCCGGGCCACGGCGTCGGCTTCGGCCGATACGGTATCGTAGGCCAGGTGAAGCACCGGAACATCGCCCATGCGGTTGGACTTCAAACGCTTGTCTACGGAGTTCCGGACCTCCAGCCGATCCGGGTCGTTGTTGCGGATCAATCGGTAGGCGGTGTCCAGGAGGGTCTGTGTGGCGCGGTGGTTTTCGGTCAGGACGACTTGGCGGGCCTCCGGATAGTGCTCCATAAAATTGAGGATGTTGCTGATCGCCGCCCCGCGGAATTTATAAATGCTTTGATCGTCGTCCCCCACCACGACGATATTCTGATGGTCTTGAGCCAGAAGGCGAACCAGCTGGAACTGGGTGTAGTTGGTGTCCTGGAACTCGTCCACGAGGATGAAACGGAACCGTTCCTGGTACCGCTGCAGGATCATGGGATGGGTCCGAAAAAGACGGAGGGGCAGCAGCACGAGGTCCCCGAAGTCGACACGTCCCTCTTTTCCCAGGAGCCGCTGGTAAGTTTCATAGGTCCGGGCCAGCTCCATTTGTTGTTGGGCCTGTTCCGCAAGATTTTTGTCTTTTGGTTTTTTCCGGGCCAGCCGGTCCAGCCTTTCGGCAAAAGCGAGATACTCCTCCGGGCTTACGTCCTCGTCCTTGGCCCGTGAGATGAGCGTTAAAATCGCCTCGACATGTTTCGTGGGATTGCCGAGGGGCCGGTAATAGTCCAGATCGAATTCGAACAGATGGTCGAGGAAAAAGATGACCTGCTCCGGGCGGGAGAGAACTTGAAAGTCGGTGGTCAGACCCAAGGCCAGACCGTGTTCGCGCAGTACGCGCTCCCCGAAAGCATGGAAGGTGCTGATATGATACCCGAAGGCACCCATCGGCACCAGGGTGTCCACGCGCTCCTCCATTTCATGAGCGGCTTTTTCGGTGAAGGTCAGTGCGAGGATCTCTTCCGGCCGGGCCGTTTGAGTCAGGATCAGGTGGGCGATCCGGTGGGTGATGACCAGGGTCTTGCCGGTCCCGGCGCCGGCGATGATCAGGAGCGGGCCCTTTTCGTGCTTGATCGCTTCCCGCTGTTGGGGGGTGAGGTCCATGCCCCATTTTACTTTTGCGACGGGTCGAAGTCAAACTTAACGGAAAACCTTGCGAAAGGCCCCGATCGCTTTTTCAATATCCTTCCCGCTGATATCCAAGTGCGTCACGGCGCGGAGCAGTGTCTTCCCAAAAGGGACGACGAGAACGCCTTCCTGCTTTAAAGTTTCGACGGCCCGCGGCGGGGAATAACGGCTCTTTGAAATATCAAAAATGACGATATTCGTCTCGACATGATCCGGATCGATCGAAACCCCGGGCCGGTCCGAAAGCGCCGTGGCCAGTTGTTTGGCATGGGCGTGATCCTCCGCCAGTCGTTTGACGTTATGATCCAAAGCGTACAATCCGGCCGCCGCCAGGATGCCGGCCTGCCGCATTCCGCCGCCGAACATTCGGCGCAGTCGTCTCAGGAAGGGAATCCGGTCGGCCGAGGTACAAATCATCGAGCCGACCGGCGCGCCGAGTCCTTTCGAAAGACAGAACGAGACGGTATCGAACGGCTTCGCATATTCGGCCGCCGGTATTCCGCTTGCAACGGAGGCATTGAAGATCCTTGCGCCGTCCAGATGCATCGCCACGCCGCGGCTGCGCGCAATTTTGGCGATGGCCTTGATCTTCTCCAGAGGATAGATCCTCCCGCCGCCTCGGTTATGCGTGTTTTCAAGACAGATCAGTCGCGTGGGCGGCAAATAATTTTCATCCGTGCGAATCGCATCGGCCACCTGCTCCGCTTCCAGGATGCCGCGCGCGCCGGCCAGCGGATAAAATTGAATTCCGCTGAGGGCTCCTCCGGCGCCGGCCTCGTAATGGAAGATATGGGCCTGGGCCTCGATGATCACTTCATCGCCGGGTTGGGTCAAGAGCCGGACCGCGAGCTGGTTGGCCATGATACCCGACGGAACGAACAGCGCGGCCTCTTTTCCCACCCGTTCGGCCGCACGCTCCTGAAGGCGGTTGACGGTGGGATCCTCGCCGAAGACGTCGTCTCCGACTTCGGCCCCGGCCATCGCCCTTCGCATCGCCGGCGTAGGACGGGTCACGGTGTCGCTTCGGAGGTCAATCCGGGAGTTCATGAAAGGTTTGTCCTTGGACGAGGGAGGGGCGATGCCACCGCTCGGAGCGGTAACGGATCAGGAGGAGGGTCATCCGCACGAGCCAGTCCACCACCATGATGCTCCAGACGAACGGGAGGCTTAACCCCAGGCCGTAGGTAAAAAGATAGGCCAGCGGCACCCGAACCACCCAGCTTCCGACCACCGTGGTGAATAAGAGGTATTGCGTATCGCCGGCGGCCTTGAGCGAGCCGGAGAGAACCATCGTGATCGCCAGCGGGATCTGGAGCGTCGCCACGATTTTCAAGAAGAGGGTTCCCAAACGGATCACCTCGGGATCGCTGGTGAATAGGCGGAGCAAAATGTACGGAAAGAAGAAAAACAGCACGGCCATGCCGGCCATGAGCATCACGGCGAACCGATTGGCTTCCCAGTTGACCATGTTGGCCCGATCGCGTTGATTGGCTCCCAGGCTCTGGCCGACCGCGGTGGTCGCGGCGATCGAGAGCCCGTACCCTGGCATGAAAGAGAGCGCTTCGATCGAGACGCCGACCTGATGCGCGGCGTAAGCGGCCGTTCCGTAAAACATGATCATCTTGAGATAGAGGGTCTGACCGGCCTGTTGCAAGGCCCGGTCCCCAAAGACCGGCAGTCCGATGCGGAGGACTTCCCTGAGCAAAACCAAATTGAACCGTCCCGCATGAACGGCCCCGTGCCGGTAGAGCGCCCAGAAAAGGATCAGCACGGCGACGGCCTCCGAGATTCCGACCGCGATCGCCGCCCCCACGATGCCGAGCTGCGGCGCTCCCCAGAGTCCGTAGATGAGGGGATAGGCGATCAGCACATGAAGCACGTTGGCGATGATCACGGCGATGAGGGGGCTTCGGGTGTCCCCCACCCCGTACAGAATGTTGGAGAGAAGGTTCACGAGGGCGATGAATCCGAACACCCCGAAGATGACTTTAAGGTAACCGTCCGCCAGATTCACCACGTCGGGCTCGGCTCCGAGAAGGCGCCCGCCCTCCAGTCCGAAGAAGCCGCCCAACAGACTGATCAGAACGGAAAGAAAAATGCATAACAGGATGGACTGGAAAGCGATTCGGGCCGCTTCCGGCCGCCGGCGGCCCCCGCAGAGTTGGGCGACCACGACCGTAGTGCCGGAGGACAGCGCCCAGATCACCGTCAGCGAGATGAAAATCAGGAGCTGGCCGATTCCGACGGCCGCGATGGCCGGGGCACCCAGCCCGCCGACCAGAAAGATGTCGACGATGCTTACGGACCGCTGGAGGAGGCTGCTGAGGACCACCGGCATGGCGAGGGCGACAACCTCGCGGCGGACCTGTTTACGAAGGAGTGACTTGCCCACTTCCACATTATAGTGCATTTTCATTTCAAGTCAAAGACAACCCATTTCACAAAGATCGCGGGATTATGATATAGTCACCTCATGCGAAATAAGACCGAGCCAAGCCCCTTTCTCGATGTCGCCCTCCAGGCGGCAAAGGCCGGTGGAAAAGTTCTGAGGAAGTTTTTCGCCACCGATATGCGGATCGATTTCAAGGGCGAGGTGAATCTGGTGACCGAGGCGGACCGGGCGGCCGAAGCGGTCATTGTTCGCACGATCCGCAGACGATTTCCGGATCATCGGTTCCTGGCCGAGGAGGGTGGGGAACATGCCACGCCCGAATCGATCGGATCCGACCACAAATGGATCGTCGATCCGCTGGACGGCACCACCAACTTTGCCCACAGCTTTCCGATGTTCTGCGTCTCCATCGGGTTGGAAACCCGTGGCGAAGTCGTCCTGGGCCTGGTGTACGATCCGCTGCACGAGGAGATGTTTCTGGCCGAGAAAGGTAAGGGGGCTACACTGAACGGCCGCCGGATCCATGTGTCGAAGACCGAAAAACTCAACGCCAGTTTGCTCGTGACCGGCTTCGCCTACGATGTGCGGCAGGACCTGTTGAACAATCTGGATCACTTTTCAAACTTCAGCCTTCGTGTCCAGGGTGTGAGGCGGACCGGTTCGGCCGCGCTGGACCTCTGTTATGTGGCCTGCGGTCGCTTCGACGGATTCTGGGAAATGAAGCTTTCGCCGTGGGATACGGCCGCGGGTTCTCTGATCGCCACCGAAGCCGGGGCGACCGTGACCGATTTTGGAAACCGACCGTATCAGATCTACTTGAAGGAGATCCTGGCCAGCAACGGCAAGATTCACCGGGAGATGGTCGAGGTTCTGGAATCGGCCAAGCGCTCGGGTCGGTAGATATTCGGGTTGAGCGACGCTTGTCAATTCGCCATCATCGATCCCTTTCAGAGATTCCCTGTTGAAAAACCATCGTTCCGAGCAGCGCGGGTGGTACTTTTACGATTGGGCCAACTCCGCCTTCTCCACGACCGTAGTAACGGTTTTCCTGGGTCCATATCTCACCACACTGGCCATTTCGGCCGCCGGTCCCGATGGGTTCCTGGACCTTTTCGGCCTCCGCCTGAAGGCCGGCTCGTTCTTCCCCTACGTGGTTTCCTTATCCGTGCTGCTTCAGGTTATTTTTCTGCCCGTCTTAGGCGCGATCGCGGACTACTCGCATCGGAAAAAGCAGTTGCTGGCCGCCTTTGCCTATCTGGGCGCCTTGGCCACGACCGGCATGTATTTTCTGTACGGGACTCGCTATCTGGTGGGCGGGGGGCTCTTCGTTTTGGCCAATGTCAGCTTCGGCGCCTCGGTCGTCTTATACAACGCCTTTCTCCCGGAGATCGCCGGCCCCGATCAGCGCGACTCCGTTTCCTCCATGGGCTGGGCGATCGGGTATCTGGGCGGCGGCCTGCTCCTGCTGATGAACCTGATCCTGTTTTCAAAAGCCGACGCTTTCGGGATGACAACCGGACAGGCGGTGCGGATCAGTCTGGCCTCGGCCGGAGTGTGGTGGGGATTCTTTACGATCATCCCGTTGTTGACCCTGAAAAGCCGGCAGCCGGTCAAGCGGCTGCCGCCGACGGAAAGCTTTCTGACGGTCGGGTTTAAGCAGCTTGGTCGCACCCTCGGAAAAGTGCGGGCCTACCCGCAAACCTTGCTCTTTGTCGTGGCCTATCTGTTTTACAACGACGGGATCCAAACGGTGATCACATTGTCTTCGGAATTCGGCCAGGAAGAATTGAAATTACCGCTTTCCACATTGACGACCGTAATTTTAATGGTGCAGTTCGTCGCCTTTTTCGGATCCCTCCTTTTCAATTTTGTCGCCAAAGGCATCGGCAGCCGGCAGGCCATCGCGGTCAGTCTTCTGATCTGGACCGGGTGTCTGATCTACGCCTATGGCTTCCTGCAAACCGCATTCCAGTTCTTCATTCTGGCCGCCGTGATCGGCATCGTTCTCGGCGGCAGTCAGGCCTTGAGCCGCTCGGTCTATTCGCTCATGATACCGAGAGGCCAGGAGGCGGAGTATTTCAGCCTGTACGAGGTGAGCGAACGGGGGACCAGTTGGCTGGGCCCGCTGCTCTTCGGCCTATCGCTCCAGCTGACCGGAAGCTATCGTATCGCCCTTGTTTCCCTGGTGATCTTTTTTATCCTGGGCCTGGTTTTATTGCTGCGTGTGGATGTTCGGAAGGCGGCGATCGAGGCGGGCAATCAACCGCCGACGTAGGAGCTCGCGGCGCCCCCTTCACACATCGGCTGCGAACGGCCGGGTGCAGGGGCGGACCCGGATAGAGCCCCTCCTCTCGCTCGCTTGGCTCGCTGGGATTCTACTTCTTCGAGTGGGGATCCCGACCGGCCCGTTGACATTCCAGCCAGTCGCGCTCCGCGATCTTCAGAAAGGCCTCGACCACCTTGGGATCGAATTGCGATCCGGAGCAGCGGAGGATCTCGTCCCGGGAGGCCGGATACGTCAAGGCCTTCCGGTAGGGCCGATCGGTGGTCATGGTGTCGAAGGCATCCGCAACCGAGAAAATGCGCGCGCCCAGGGGGATCTCTTGGCCGCGAAGCCCCTTTGGATACCCCTTGCCGTCGAACCTTTCGTGGTGGCTGATGACGGTTTTGAGGGCGCCGTCCAGGAAGCCGATCTGTTTGAGGATGTTGTATCCGATGGAGGGGTGCCGTTGCATTTCGGTCCATTCTTCGGCCGTGAGTTTGCCGGGCTTAAGGAGAATATTATCGGAGACGCCGATCTTGCCGAGGTCGTGCAGAAAGGCCCCCCGATAAATGTCCTGGCGGTCCGTCTTGGACATATCGAAGGGATCCGACAATAAAAGCGTGTATTGTGCGACGCGTTTCGAGTGATTGCCGGTTTCGTGCTCGCGCGCGTCCAGCGCGGCCACCAGCGCCTCCAGGGTATGATCGTAATTGAGTTCCAACTCCGCCAGGGCGTCCTGGAGTTTGGCGGTTCGCTCCACGACTTTGGACTCGAGTTCCTCCTGATAGTGCTTGTTTTCGACGACCAAGCGCCTTTTTTCCAGGGCACTCTGGGTCGCCAGCGTCACCTCCTCGAGATGCAGGGGCTTGATGAGGTAGTCATAGGCGCCGAGTTTGAGGCAATTGATTGCGATCTGGGAGTCGTCCAGTGCGGTGATCATCAGGACGGCGGTATCCGGCCACTTGGCCTTCAGGGCTTGCAAAAGCCAAACACCGTCCCGTCCAGGCATTCGGATATCCGTGATCACCAGGGCATGGGGGGTCGTTTCCAGCACCTCCATGGCGTTCTGCGAATTTTCAGCGATGGTGCAGGAGTAGCCGACCTTGGCAAGATGACGGGACAGAATGGTTCGGATATTGGGTTCATCGTCCACGATCAGGATCTTTTCAGTTTCGATGGGCATCCGATCCAAACCCTCACTTTTTTAGGGACATTGTTTTCCTAAGAATAGCAAATTCAGGCCGCCTGTCAAGGGGTTAAAAGGCGAATCGATATTTTGGCGACATGCTGAGCGGTCCCACGACGACTATCCCATGAAAGGGGTTGGCGTGAAGGTCAGGATGAAGATCGCAAGCGAGACCCATCCGATGATCTGCCGGCTCCGGCCGAGGGGACGGTCCGCATCCAGCACCGGCGGGTGATTGATCCCGAAAACGAGCGGAAGCACGGCCCAGAGAAACCAGCCCGGCCAGCCGATTATCCCGAGCAGAATCAGGGTAGGGACCATAAGCAATGAAAGGGTCCGATGATGCCGGCCGAGGACGGCATACACCACATGACCGCCGTCCAGTTGGCCGATCGGGATCAGGTTGAGGGCCGTGACGAACATTCCGATCCAACCGGCAAACGCGATCGGGTGCAACAGCACATCATAATTATCCGGCACGGGGCCGATGGTCAGATTGGAAATAATCGAGAAAATCAACGGGGTGCCGAGCTTCATTCCTTCGAGGGTGGAAACCTCGACAATGCGTGAATGATTCAATCCGACCGCCACGGCGATGATCGCCACGACGAATCCGGCGATCGGTCCGGAGGCGCCGATATCGAGAAGCGCGCGTTTGTTCAGGATCGGCGAGGTCATTCGAATAAAGGCTCCGAAGGTTCCGATAATCGACGGAGCCGGGATGAAGTAGGGCAGCGTGGCACTGACCCCGTGGTAGCGGGAGGTGAGGTAATGGCCCATCTCATGCGTCAGGAGGATGGCCATCAGGGTGAAGGAGAAGGGTATTCCGCTGATCAGCTCGACCGGATGGCGGAAGACCTCCGCGCCCTGTTGAAGGGCGCCGGCCAGGAGCGTCGTAAAGATCGTTGCGATGAAAAGCAGTGCGTTGACCCAGGGGATCTGTTGGCGGATCCGGACTTCTTCACCCGAGCGAAACGATTCGGAATCGGTCTTCGCGGGTGAACCGGGTTCGTTGATCGGGATGGGGTGTAGGGAAGGTTTTTCCATGGCCGAGCTCTGGTTTAAGGGGTATCCGCTTTGCGGACCTGTTGGATACCGTCCATCGGCAGCGTAATCCAGTCCGTGCCCGTTTTGAGATAGATTTCGTCTTCCGAAGCGCCGGTTAATTCGCCCCGATAGGTGAGGGCGTTATAGACCACTTCGACCTGTTGTCCCCTCAAGCTTTCCAATTCGTCCATCATCATAACCAATTAATCATATTCCATTCCATGCGAAAGTTCAATGGCGGATCGGGCCCGGCTCCGCGCCAAATCAAGCCTTGACTTAACGTCGGACGGCGGACTATGATAATTCTCATCGAAATAAGCGGTCTCCATGCCGTAAACGGAGGGAAACAATCAATATGGCCGATACAATTAAAGTGGATCAATCCTTGGATTGCAAGGGTCTCCTCTGCCCGCTTCCGGTGATCCGGACGAAACAGGCGATCGACAAGATGGCCGTAGGGCAGGTCCTGGAAATGATCTCCACCGACCCGGGTTCTGTGGCCGACATGGCGGCCTGGTCAAAACGAACCGGCCATGAGATGCTGGAGCATCGGCAGGCCGACGGCTTGTTTCAATTTTATATCCGAAAGGCCAAGTAAGAGCCGGTTCGCGGCTGTGCCGCGAGAGGCGCGGGGTGTGGGGGCATCGGAGGACGTTGTAAGTCTCATCCGCACGGGCCCCCACCTATAAAGGAGATTTAAGATGTCAACCACTCTCGATAAGAGCCTGAACGACCTGATCGAGGCAAAAGTCAAGGAGATCCTCGATCGGCGCGTCGAGGCGCTGGTGGCGGAAAAACTTAAAAAGGAAAAGGAAAGCCGACGGAAGCGCCTGGCGATCGCGGTGGTCTCGAAGGGAACGATCGAAACCGCCTATGCGGCCCTGATCCTGGCCACGACCGCGGCCGCGCTGGACATGGAAGCCGGCGTTTATTTTTCATTTTTCGGCCTGAACATCCTTAAAAAGGGCAATCAGGATTCGCTTAAGGTTGTGCCGTTGGGAAACCCGGCCATGCCGGTGGCCATGCCCAACATCGTGAGCGTCCTTCCGGGAATGACATCCCTTGCGACCTTCATGATGAAGCGGGAGATCAAGAAGAAAAAGATTGCCACGGTCCCGGAGCTCATGCAGATCGCGCTCGAGACGGGAGTCAAACTGTGGCCCTGCCAGATGGCAATGGAAATGTTCAACTTGAAGAAAGAGGATCTGATCGACGGACTCCCGGATCCGGTCGGGGCGGCAACTTTTCTCGAGTATGCCGGCGAGGCCGATATCACATTGTTTATCTGATTTTTAGGGGCTCACGTCACCGTCATTATCTGTGGGGCCCGTGCGGGCTTCGCTCCTCCGATGCCCCCACACCCCGCGCTCGGACGGGCAAGGCCCGATCCTCGCTTTCACCGGGAAAGCCGCTCGACTGAGCTCGCCGAAGTCCTCCCCCTCTCGCTCGCCGTGCTCGCTGGTGAAATTCCCACACTCCGGCGAATTGACTTGCCCGTGGGGGTCTGTTATCCTGCCTGGCATGAAACAAGAAAAGGGAAAATTCGTCATCTTTGCCCACAGCGGCACCTATGATAAACTGTACCAGACGGCCACGATCGCCCTGACAGCGGCCGCGATGGGAAGCGAAGTTTATATCATCCTGTTTTTCTGGGCCTTGAAGAAATTCTACTCGGGCCAGTTGGACCATTCCGATTTTCCGGTCGAGTACCAGTCCTGGAGCCATAAAATCACTCAGCTCATGAAGGAGAAAAAAGTACCCCCCATCAGCGAAATGTTCCGGGAGGCCCGTGGAATCGGGGCGAAAGTAATCGTCTGCAGCGCCGGTTTGGAGTACATGGATATCGACAAAACAGCCCAGGATGCCCGAAAAGATTCCCTGATCGACGATGTCTGGGGGCTGCCCCAGGTGCTGACGATGGTGAAGGGCGCCGAGACCGTTCTATATATATGAACCAGGATCCGTCCCAGCGATTCAGTCCCTCCGTTCTTCCTCCCCGGACTTGCGACGTCTGCGGGCAGGAGGCCGAGAAATTCTTCCCGGTCTACTCCGGGACGGATATCATGACGATCTGCGCCGACTGTAAGGCCGATATCGCCGGCGGGGAGTAGACATCGCCGACGCTCGATCAAAATCCGAAGCCGATACGACGTCGGATTTGCGGCTCGATTCATCTTCGAAAGCCACGGTTATCCGGCCCGGGAATGAACGGTGGAGCGGCCTGGCCGTCATTCCAATCGTCTTCACCGTTACCTACTCGATTTGGTCCTCCGCGCTCCCCGCGTCGTTATGGTCGACGCTGGTTCCTCAAGGCGTCGCCTATGCCTGCCTCGCGGTGTGGTCGGCCGTCAACACCCGTCGTCTGGATGGTCTTTTCATCGTCACGCGTCACCTGGCGGGAAGCCTGCGGGTGGGTTCACTTGTGGGCTGTCTCACCGGACTTGTCAATTTGTGGGTCATTGTTAAACTGACTCCATGGCTGGGATACAGTTTTGATTTTCTGCGTGACACGCCGCATGCGCGCATGCCGTTTGCGTTGATGGTCCCATGGGGCATAGTCCTGATCGCCGTGTTGGTCGAGGTGAACTTCCGAGGGTTCCTTCTGGGACGACTGGCCGCGATGGGGGGGGACAAAGCGTACGGACCTGTTCTCGCCGTGATCGTATCGGCCGTGGCCTTTTCCCGGGACCCGTTTATGATGACGGTCTTTCGGGGGTATCACTGGCTGGCGCTGACGGACGGTTTGATATGGGGCGGGCTTATTCTCCGGACCCGGAGCCTGTTCTCCACCATGGCGGCCCATGCCGTCGAAGTCATTCTGGTTTATTCCGCCCTCTGGATTTTTTACCGGTGACCCCGCCGGAGTGCATATTCGAATCCGCCGATGAGCCCCTTTCCGGCCGGGGTCAAGATTGCAAACCGGATTGGAACTTCTTATAATGAGAATTCCTTCGGAGGGGCTATTATAATATTATGACGGATCACCGGGATCAAGTTCGCTTCTGGAGCCGCCGCCTGTCCATCCCGCTTGGATCGGCCGTGCTCATCGGACTGCTGACGGCCGGAGTCTATCTGGATTTATTTCACCGCATTCCTGTCCCGCAACTCCCGGCTCCGGTCTATAACCTTCAGGCCGCCGGTCTGGGAAATCGGATTTATCTTTTCCTGATCCGGCGCGATTCATCGGCCGATCCGTCCAAAGAGAGCCGGTGGATGAATACGGTGGAGGAGGATCGGATGCAGGGGGAATCGGAAATCAAGCCCTTTCAATCCGTGGTCGCCTTCTCGGACAAGCTCTGGTTCTTCAGTGAGGGGACGTACCGCGTCTTCGACGGCAAGGAATGGCTGCGGTTTGACGCCCCCTGGATCGGTGACGACCCGGTTGTCGGGACGGTACCGGAGCAGCTCTTTGTCCTCAGCCGCCTCGGGAAGGATTTCTCTCTGACGTCTTACACCCGTGACGTCTGGGAACGGCCCATGCCGATTGCGACCGATCCGAACGATCAGAACCTCTTTTGCTCGGAACAATGTCCGTCCCGCCTGCTGATCCTTGATGACAAGGTCAATTATTTCTGGCTAAAAGACCACACTCTTTATCGTTGGGTATTGGATGGGGAACACCCGGGTCGCGTCGAATCGTTGGGAGGGGTGTTTGGACAGCTCGAAGGCTTCGATGCCCTGTCGTTCTCCGATCGAATCTACATTTGGAATGTTCCGGTCACGGGACCGGCACCGGCCAACGGTTCCCCGAAATCCCATCCGATCGGTTTAAAGGTTTGGGATGGAAGCGGGTGGCATGGGGAGAAGGATATCGTGCGGCCCGCTCCGGACGGTCTTCTGGAGTTATCGGCATTCCTCCTGCAGGGCAAACCGCATCTTATGATCAATGCCGGTATCAAGATGGAGGATGTCTCCTGGGAGGACGGCGCCCCGGAACGATCCGTTCTTTTGATGGGAGGCGATCTGGGACAGACCATGCTCGGCTATCTGGACCGGGTGTTGTGGCTTTTTTTCGTGATGGTTACGCTGGCCACGGTGGGTTTGATGTTCGCGCTGACGTACTGGAAACCCATGCCGAAGACTCCGGGTATCCGCTTTGCGTCGATCGGGCAGCGGTTTCTGGCCGAGGCGTTCGATGCCGCGCTGATTCTCGTCCCGGCATGGATCGTCATTCGATCCCGGCTCGATCCGGAAAGCCTGCTATCCTCCAATCCCATCGCGCATTTTTTGAATGAAACCGGGACGGGTTTATTGATCGCCGGGTTCATGCTTCTTGTCTATCATGGCCTGGCCGAAGGGTTCTGGGGGCAGACCGTCGGCAAACGGCTCTGCGGGATCGCGGTGATGGGACAGGATCTAAAACCCTGCACGATGTGGCAGTCCGTAATCCGCAATCTCCTGCGCCTGGCGGACGGGATCTTATTCTACTGGGTGGGGCTGATCAGCCTCGCCGTCACCGACCGTTGGCAACGTCTGGGCGACCTGGCCGGTCGGACCGTTGTCGTGCGGACGAAACCATAAACCGGACGTTACAGAAGCAGGCGCTTGATAGAGAGCCCTGCGGGACGTCCGCTTGGGGAGGGAAGCATGATCGCCAAAATACGGAGCAGCGCCATTTTAGGCCTCGACGCCATTCTTGTGGATGTGGAACTGGACGTGGCCTTGGGTCTCCCGATGTTCACGATCGTGGGCCTGCCGGACACCGCGATCAAGGAAAGCAAGGATCGCGTCCGGGCCGCGCTCAAGAACACCGGCTTTAATTTTCCGGTGAAGAAAATCACGGTGAACCTGGCCCCGGCCGATGTCAAGAAAGAAGGATCGGCCTTTGACCTGCCGATGGCCCTCGGGGTTCTGGTGGCCGAAGAGGTCCTGGGACCGGAGTCGGTGCGGGATTATCTCGTCGTGGGGGAGCTGTCCCTCGACGGCCGCGTCAAGTCCATCCGTGGAGCCCTGTCGATCGCGGTCGCCGTGAAGGAGGCCGGACTGCGGGGCCTGATTCTTCCGAATGAAAATGCGAACGAGGCGGCCGTGGTGGAGGGCATCCAGGTCTACGGCGCGGATACGCTGCCCCAGGTCGTGGAGTTTTTGAACCGGAATCAGTCCCTGGTCCCCGTCACGGTGAATCTTCAGGAAATTTTTTCGGAGAAGGCCGTCTACGGCGATGACTTCATGGACGTGAAGGGCCAGGAGCACGCCAAGCGGGCCCTCGAGGTGGCGGCCGCCGGCGGCCATAATCTTTTGATGATCGGCCCGCCCGGTTCGGGGAAGACGATGCTCGCGAAGCGCTTGCCGTCGATTTTGCCCGCCATGAATTTCGACGAGGCCATCGAGACGACCCAGGTCCATTCCGTCGCCGGCCTGCTGCCCGAACGGCAGCCCCTGCTCGCGACCCGTCCGTTCCGCTCCCCGCACCATACGATTTCTGACGCCGGTCTCATCGGCGGCGGCCACGTGCCCAAACCCGGAGAGGTCAGCCTGGCCCACAACGGCGTGCTGTTCTTGGATGAACTGCCGGAATTCCGGAGAAACGTTCTGGAGGTGCTCCGGCAGCCGCTGGAGGATGGACGGGTGACGATCTCTCGCGCGACCGCCTCCTTGTCGTATCCCGCCCAGTTCATGCTGGTGGCGGCGATGAATCCCTGCCCGTGCGGTTTCTTCACGGATCCCGCTCATGCCTGTGTCTGCACGCCGTTGCAGATCCAACGCTACCGCGCCAGGGTCTCCGGCCCCTTGCTCGACCGAATCGATATCCATGTGGAGGTGCCGGCGGTTCCGTTTCGGGATCTGTCCGCGGAGCGGGTGCGGGAGGATTCGACCACCCTCCGCAAACGGGTCAGCCACGCGCGGCGGGGCCAGCAGGAGCGGTATCAAAATGACGGGATTTACTGCAACGCGCAGCTGCGGCCGCGGCAACTCAAAAAGCATTGCGGCCTCGATGACGACGGACGGAAACTGATCGAGCTGGCGATGAACAAGCTGGGCCTGTCGGCCCGGGCCTACAATCGGATCTTGAAGGTCGCCCGGACGATCGCCGATCTGGATGCCAAGGAACGGATTGAGCCGTCGCATGTCTCCGAGGCGATCCAGTACCGCACCCTCGATCGGCGGGGCCTGGTATGACGAGGGCGTGCGGCGCGAAAGGAGGGGCATGAAAGAACGACGACGGAATCTTCGGATGACCATCATGGGGATGGTCCGGGTCTGGTTGCCGGGCGAACCAAATTTTGTGGAAGGGTATCTGGCCAATATCAGCCGGGGCGGCATCGGGATCTATCTGGGTAAGAAGACCCGGACGGGCCAAAAACTCCGCATCGCGGTTTTATTGAAAGGTCAGGAGGGCCAGGAAGAAGAATTCGAGGCCAAGGTGGCCTGGACCTCCCGGGCCGGAGCGCTTTACATGGTGGGTGTTCAGTTTGAGAAAATGACCGAAGATAAATATCACGCCGTACTGACCAGTCTTTTTCCATGACAGGGTCGAATATGGGGGTCTCGGGGTGTTGGTTCCCCGGAAACGACCGTAAGAAACCGTGAACAACCTCTCGAGAATAAAAACGAACGAGGTCACAATTTCCGAGCGGCGCGAACACCTTCGTCTGACCACGATGGGCATGGTGACGCTGACGGCGCGAGGAGATAAACCCCAGGAGGCCTACCTCGCCAGCATCGGTCGCGGAGGGTTCGGCGTCTATCTGTGTCGACCGGTCAAGGCCAAACAGCTCGTTGTCATGACCCTCAAACTCCTCGGAGAGGATCAACCCGACCCGGAATTGAAGGTCGCGGCTCGGGTCCGATGGGCCAAGGCTGCTGGTCGGCTTTTCATGGTCGGGCTTCAGTTCGAGCCGATGTCGGACCAGCGTTACGGTCAGCTCCTGAAGCATCTCAGGATCATGGAGAATTTGCAATTGTAGAGGAAGGGCCGCCGGGTTTCTTGTGGGCCGAAACCGTTTCAAAGTATAATAATTTATTAACCGTAATAAATAGTACGGAAGCGGCTCCATCGCCGTCGATTTGGGGTGAAACGTGCCATATGAAGGAAAGCATGATAAGGACAGGATCTTTCAGGGAATCGAGTTTGACGAACCTTCGAAGCCGAAGTGGTCCTGGAAGATCAAACTGTTGCTCCTCGCCGCCGTCCTCTTAATCCTCGGGGCGGGAGGGCTGGGCGGGACCCTCTGGTATTTCTCAAGAGATCTTCCCTCCATCGAAAGCCTTCGAGAATACCAGCCCAGTCTCGTGACGAAGGTTTACGGTGAAAATCGGCAACTGATCGGCCAGTTTTACATCGAGCGGCGCGTCGTTGTTCCGTTCAGCCAGATGCCGCCGGACCTGATCCACGCGATTATCGCGGTGGAGGATTCCCGTTTTTATGAACACAAAGGAATCGACCCGCTGGGAATTCTCCGGGCCTTTTTGACCAACATCGAGACCCTCCGTATCCGGCAGGGCGCGAGTACGATCACCCAGCAGCTGGCCCGCTCCTTGTTCCTATCCTCCGAAAAGAGCCTCAAGCGAAAGATCAAGGAGGCGCTGCTGGCCTGGCAAATCGAGAAGGTTTTGACCAAGGACGAAATCCTGGAGTTGTATCTAAATCAAATCTATTTCGGGCACGGAGCCTACGGCGTCCAGTCCGCCGCCCGGACCTATTTCGGCAAGAACGTGGATCAGCTCAATCTGGCCGAGGTGGCCTACCTGGCCGGCGTGCCCCGGGCTCCGACGGAGTATTCCCCCTACATAAACCCCGAACGCGCGAAGCAACGCCAGGGCGTCGTCCTTCGCCGTATGGTGGAGGAGGGATTCATTACCGAGGATCAATTCCGCCGCGTCTACGGACAGGACCTCTATTTTCAAAAACTCGAGAAAGAAGAAGAGGTCGCGCCGTACTTCATGGAATACCTCCGGCAGTATCTGAGCGCGGCCTACAGCGAGGACATGGTGTACAAAGGCGGGCTCAGCGTTTATACCACGTTGAATCTCGCCCTGCAGAAGGCGGCCAACCAGGCCTTACAGGAGGGCCTCCGCGAGGTGGATAAACGTCAGGGCTATCGCGGACCGATCGCGCACAAAAGCCCCAAAGAAATGGCCCAGGATCAGGAGACCGGCACCGGGACCATGGGGATGGCCGCGGTCAAGGAAGGGGACGTGATCGACGGCCTGGTCACGGCCGTGGACGAACAGGGAGCGACCGTCGTGGCGGCCGGCCGGACCGGACGGATTTCACCCGAGGGCATGGCCTGGGCCAAAAAACGGCTGAAGGGACCGGACCTTCTCAAAGACGTCGAACTTAACCCCAATGCCAAGCCGTCGGACATCCTCCATGTCGGCGATGTGATCCGCGTGAAGATTCGGAGGCTGGATCCCCGCGGCAAGACAGCCGTCCTCAGCCTGGATCAGGAACCGGTCGTGGAGGGCGCCTTGATCGCGTTGGATCCGAGGACCGGGGCGATCAAGGCCATGGTCGGGGGCTACGATTTTAAGCGGAGCGAATTCAACCGGGCCCTCTCGGCCCGCCGCCAACCGGGCTCGGCCTTCAAGCCGATCATCTACGCCACCGCCATCGAGCGCGGGTTTACCCCGGCCACGATCATGGTGGACTCCCCGATCGTGTTCGTGGACCAGGAGCAGAAGAAGGTCTGGCGGCCGGAGAATTACGAATCCAAATTTTTCGGCCCCATCAGCCTGCGCGAGGCCCTGGCCCATTCGCGCAATTTGGCGACGGTGAAACTGCTGGATCGGGTGGGGATCAAGAATGTCGTGGAATTCGCCAAACGCGTGGGCATCACCAGCCCGCTGACACCGGATCTTTCCATGGCGCTCGGTTCCTCGAGCGTGAGCCTGATCGAGCTCGCCTCGGTCTTCGGCGTTTTCGCCAACGAAGGGATTCGCGTGGAGCCGATCTCGGTCCTGTCGGTTGCGGATTCGTCCGGTCGGGTGCTGGAAGAGCACGAGCCGGTAGCCAACGAGGTGATCGCGAAGGAAACCGCTTACGTGATCACCAACATGATGGAGGACGTGATTCAGAAGGGGACGGGATGGCGGGCCAAAGTGCTGGGTCGTCCCTTGGCCGGGAAGACCGGGACGACCAACGATTTCACGGATGCCTGGTTCGTCGGATTTGCTCCGAATCTTGTCGCCGGCGTCTGGGTGGGTTTCGACGATGTCCGATCGCTGGGCGATCGGGAGGCTGGCGCATCGGCCGCGCTGCCGATCTGGATCAGCTTCATGCGGGCGGCGTTCGACGTGGTGCCCGAAATGACCTTTCCGATTCCGGAGAACGTGGTGTTCGCCAAGATCGACCCGCAGACCGGCCTCCTCGCGCCGGAAGGGGCGGATGACGCCGTGATCGAGATCTTTGTGAAGGGTACCGAACCCACGAAGGTGTCCCATCCCCAGCCCAAGCCGGCCGAGTTTTTCCGAATCGATGCGGGCGGTTGATCCGGATGGGCTGTACCGGACCAGTTGACTTTTGAGGGCGATTTCACCTACTATAAAAATCCCTTTTTAGCAGGGATATGGATTCCCAAACCGATGATAAGGATCAAGGATGACCATCAAAGTCGGTATTAACGGGTTCGGGCGAATCGGCCGCAATCTATTCCGGTCGGCCCTATCCCATCGTGAGATCGAGTTCGTTGCCGTCAACGATCTGACCGATGCCAAAACGCTCGCCCATCTCCTGAAATACGATTCGGTGCACGGGGTCCTTTCCGCCGAGATCGAGGCCAAGGAGAACTCGATCCGGGTGAACGGTCGGCCGATGGAAGTGCTGGCCGAGAAAGATCCCATGAAACTTCCCTGGAAGGCGCTGGGAATCGACATCGTTGTCGAATCGACGGGCCGATTCACCGATCGCGAGGGTGCGGGCGCGCATCTCGCCGCCGGGGCCCGGAAAGTGATCATCTCGGCGCCGGCCAAAGACCCCGATCTCACGATCGTGCTGGGCGTAAACGAGGCGATGTATGAACCCGGCAGGCATTCCATTGTTTCGAACGCTTCCTGCACCACGAACTGCCTCGCTCCCGTGGCGAAGGTGCTCCTGGACGGTTTCGGCATCAAGCGCGGATTAATGACGACCGTCCACTCCGTGACGAACGATCAGCGCCTCCTGGATTTGCCTCACAAAGACCTGAGGCGGGCCCGGGCGGCCCACCTCTCGATGATTCCCACGACCACCGGCGCGGCCAAGGCCCTCTTTCTGGTTCTTCCCCAGTTGAAAGGGAAGATGGACGGAATGTCCATCCGCGTTCCGACGCCGAACGTCTCGGTGGTGGACCTGGTCGCCGAGGTTGAAAGCGATGTGACCGAGTCGGAGTTAAACGCCCGTTACCGTCAGGCGGCCGAGGGTCCTTTAAAAGGCATCCTGCAGTACACGGAAGAGCCGCTGGTCTCGGTCGATCTGAACGGCAATCCCCATTCGGCGATCCTCGACGCCACCCTGACCAAGGTCCTGGCCGGACGCATGGTGAAGGTCATCGCCTGGTACGACAACGAGTGGGGCTATTCTTGCCGTCTGCGGGATCTTATAGAATATATCGGACGGAAAGGTTGATGGGCCTGCGACAACGGCGGCCCGGTCCTGTCGCGTTGACCGTGCACCCGTCCTGAATCAAAACCGATCATCGTAGACGGGGCATCCCATGAATATGCACAAAGTGACCATCGAAGATCTGAAGATCAAGAAAAAACGCGTGATCATCCGTGTGGATTTCAACGTGCCGCTGGACGAGCACCTCAACATTACGGACGACACCCGCATCCGTTCGGCGCTGCCCACCATTAATTATGCCATCGACGAGGGGGCGAAGGTCATCCTCTGCTCCCATTTGGGAAGGCCCAATGGAAAGATCGATCCCCGTCTGAGCCTTGCGCCGGTGGTGAAGCGCCTCCAACGGTTGCTGGGCAAAGAAGTGGCCTTTGCCCCGGATTGTATCGGCCCCCAGGTGGAGAAGATGGTGGGCCAAATGAAATCGGGCGACGTCCTCCTTTTGGAGAACCTCCGCTTCCATCCCGGGGAACAGAAAAACGACGAAGCCTTTTCCAAGGCCCTGGCCCGTCTGGCCGATGTGTACGTGAACGATGCCTTCGGGACCGCCCACCGCAACCACGCCTCCGTGACCGGCATCACGAAGTTCGTTCCGCAGTGCGCGGCCGGATTTCTGATGAAAAAGGAGATCGATTATCTGGAAGGGGCAATGGCCAATCCGGCCCGGCCCTTCGTGGCGATCCTGGGCGGGGCGAAGGTTTCGGGAAAGCTGGGAGTCGTCGAAAATCTGGGAAAGAAAGTGGACAAGGTGATTATCGGCGGAGGAATGGCCTTTACCTTTTACAAGGCGCTGGGCTATGAAGTGGGTGGATCGCTGGTCGAAGACGGAATGCTCCAGATGGCGATGGATATCCGGAATCACGCCCGGGCTCGTGGCGTGAAGTTCTACCTTCCGGTCGATTGCGTCGTGGCGCAGAGCCGGGATCCCAGCGCCGAGACGAAGATTGTCCCGATGCAGGAAATTCCGAAGGACTGGATGGCGCTGGACATCGGTCCGGCCTCGGTTAAATTGTTCACGGAGGCGCTGGCCAACGCCAAAACGATTCTTTGGAACGGGCCGATGGGGCTCTTTGAGATGGACGCCTACTCCCGTGGAACGTTTGCCGTGGCCCATGCGGTCGCGAATGCCTACGCCTTGACGATCGTGGGCGGGGCGGATACGGCCCTGGCCGTTTACCGGGCCGGGGAGTCCGAAAACATTTCGTTCATCTCAACCGGAGGCGGCGCGGCCCTGCAGCTGTTGGAGGGAAATGAACTCCCCGGTCTGGCCGTGTTGCCCAGCCGCGCCGAGGAGCCTCAGCGGGTGTGATCGCGAAGCGGAATTCTCCCTTTCGAAGAAGCGGGTGAATGAAAAACTCTCGGTCTTTTCAGGCTGCTCAAAAAGCTCCAGATGCGAGGCCGCAGGGACCGAGGAGACCGCAGCGTACTAAGAACGTACGTGAGGATCTCCGACGGACCGAGAACAAAGCAGATGGGCTTTTTCAGCAGCCTGTAAGACGGCCGATCGCGATCGGGAACTGGAAGATGCACATGACCCTCGCCGAATCGACGGCGGTCGCCCGGCAGCTGACCCGGCTCTTGGGAGACACGCGGCGGGTCGAGATCGTGATCGCGCCCAGTTACACCGCACTGCCAGCCGTCGCCGAGGTCCTGAAAGGGACCGGCATTCTGTTGGCGGCGCAGAACGCCCATTGGGACGACCAAGGGGCCTACACCGGCGAAGTTTCGGCGATCCAACTCAAAGATGCCGGTTGCCGGTTCGTCCTGGTAGGCCATTCCGAACGGCGATCGATATTTGGCGAAACGGACGAAGTGGTGGGGCGGAAATTGACCGGCGTATTAAAGCGCGGGTTAAGCGCCGTCCTCTGTGTGGGAGAAACGCCGGAGCAGCGCCGGACGCACAGGACGACGGACGTCGTGACGGCGCAGCTCGAAGCGGCGCTCGCGGAGGCGGCCCCCGGGCCCTTTGATCGGCTGGTGGTCGCCTATGAGCCGGTCTGGGCGATCGGAACCGGCCAGGTGGCGACGGCCGGCCAGATTTCAGAGGTTCATGAGTTGATCCGTCAACGGCTGGAAAAGATCCTGGGTCCGGAAGGGGCCGAGGCGGTCCGGGTGGTCTACGGCGGGAGCGTGACGACCGAGAATATCGCGGAGCTGGCGGTGATCAAGGAGCTGGACGGTGTCCTGGTCGGCGGGGCCTCGCTTAAAGCCGACGGATTTGCGGCCATCGTTAAAACATTGGAAAAAATGAAGAGGTGAGATAAGGAAAGCGCCCAATCGGCTTGGCCGGTGCGAGCGCGGGGGCATCGTGAGATCCAGGATCCTTTGCGGACGCTCGGGCCCCCGCTGATAATTAGGAGGAAGAAGATGTATATAATGTTGATCATCCTGCATGTGATCGTCAGCTTTATCATGGTCGGCGTGATCCTGCTTCAAGCCGGGAAAGGGGCCGAGATCGGCGCCTCGTTCGGAGGATCCAGTCAGACCGTATTCGGCAGCCGCGGTCCGGGTACGTTTTTAAGCAAGCTGACCGTGTGGGCCGCCGTTATCTTTATGGTCACTTCCCTGAGTCTGTCCGTGCTGTCCAAGGGACGCTTCCTTTCCACGAGCGTTTTGGATCTGAAGAAGCAGGAAGCCCCCGCGGCGCCGCCCGCTACGGGGGAGGCGGCCGCCCCGTCGGCGACGGCGCCGGCGAAACCGGCCGAAGGGCCGTCAAGCGCCCCGGCCACGCCGACCCCAACGACCCCAGCCCCGGCCGCGCCGGCGCCGGCTCAGGAAACCCCACCCAAAACGGCTCCATGACCGTGCGGCGATGATTCGGTCGCTTGCCATCGTCATCGCGGCCGCGGCCTTGTGTCTTGAGGCCGTCGCCGTCCCTGCGGGAGAACCGGAAAAACCGGACGCGATCACCCTGGGATCGATCGGCGATGCCCAGCGTTTGATCCCGATGCTGGCCTCGGACTCGGCCTCCGGGGATATCAGCGGTTGGATCTTCAATGGTTTGGTGAAGTACGACAAGAACATTAATCTGGTGGGGGACTTGGCCGAGTCCTTCACCGCCTCGCCGGATTGTCGAAAGGTCACCTTCAGGCTTCGCAAGGGGGTGAAATGGCAGGACGGTCAGGAATTCACGGCGGCCGACGTTCTCTTCACCTATCAAAAAGCCATCGACCCAAAGGTGGCGACGCCCTACAGCGGCGACTTTGAACGAGTGGGAAAGATCACGGCGGCGGATCCGTATACCGTTCAGGTTACCTATAAGGAGCCCTTCGCCCCGGGGCTGGCGAGCTGGGGCATGGGGATCATCCCGAAGCATCTTCTGGAGAACACCGATCTCAACACGAGCCCATTCAATCGAAATCCGGTCGGCACCGGTCCCTATCGAATGAAGGAATGGGTCACCGGACAGAAGATCGTCCTGAGCGCGAACGATGCCTATTTCGAAGGCAAACCGCGCGTGGAGGAGTATATCTATCGGATCATTCCGGACAACGCGACGATGTTCCTGGAATTAAAAGCCGGCGGGCTGGATTTTATGGGGCTGACCCCGATCCAGTATCAACGTCAGACCGATACCGCGTATTTCAAGCGGTATTTTAACAAATACCGCTACCCCGCGTTTGCTTATACCTATTTGGGTTACAATCTGTTGGACTCCCGGTTTAAGGACAAACGGGTCCGTCAGGCCATCGCGTATGCGATCAACCGACGATCGGTGATCGACGGAGTTTTGTTCGGTCTCGGAAGGCCCGCGACCCAACCGGTGCCCCCGGAATCCTGGGCCTACAATCCGGACGTGCCGAAGTTTGAATACAACCCGGAAAAGGCCAAACAACTTTTGGAGGAGGCGGGTTGGAAGGACACGAACAACGACGGCATTCTGGACAAGGACGGCCAGCCGTTTCAATTTACCATTCTGACGAATCAAGGAAACGACGAACGGCGGAAGACGGCCGAGATCATTCAACAGAATCTAAGGAAGATCGGGATCCAGGTCGAGGTCCGCGTCCTGGAGTGGCAGGCCTTTCTCCACCAGTTTATCGACAAGAAAAAGTTCGAGGCGATTATTCTGGGATGGTCGTTGGGACGCGATCCGGATTCCTACGACATCTGGCATTCCAGCAAGACCAAGGAAGGGGAGTTTAACTTCGTTTCGTACAAAAATCCGGAGGTCGACCGGCTTCTGCTGGAAGGCCGGAAGACCTGCGATCAGGACCGTCGAAAGGAAATCTACAACAAGATCCATGCGCTCATCGCGGAGGATCAGCCCTACACCTTTCTGTACTATCCCGATACCCTTCCGGTGGTGCACAAGCGGTTCAAGGGAATTTCTCCCTCGCCCATCGGCATCTGGTATAACTTTCCCACCGACTGGTACGTGCCCAAGAACAAGGCCGAGTGGTATCAATAGAGGGCGGTAACGGTCACGGATGCTGGCCGGAGGCTGCGGCCGGCGTCTCCGGCCGTTCGGCCAGCGGGCGGCGGGTTTCGAGCTTCGCCCGCGGGGTCGGGATTACGCCGCCCTCGGGTTGCTTCACGAAGATCGACAGGGGAGAGCTCGGGACGTCCCACTGGCCTTTGAGGACATTCTTCGGCTCTCCCCCTTCAAAGACGAGGTAGCTGTAGGAGCCGTAATGGGGCAGCTTGCGACCCAGGCCGGATAGGGCCGTCAGGGAATCGGCCGCGACCCATGTGAGGGCCGCATTCGCGTTTCGAGGCTGACGCGCCGCGAGGACGATCGCATGGCCCTTCCGTTCCACCCTCGTGGCCCCGATCTGAAGCCCGTTCGGCGAAACGGACAGCTCGCGTCCCGCCACGGCCTTCGGGAGGTCCGGCGCGAAGCGATTTTCCCATCCCAGGATCCAAACCGCGCGGTCGGTCGGAAGCGCGGAGACCACGCGATCGGGTTTGATTTCTATTGAAACGGATGACGACGGCTGCAAAAAGGCCGACAGCGATTCGGCGAAGCTTCGGTAGGCCCGGCGAAGGTCTTCGTCCGCGTCGGATGGAAGAATAAACAGGGCCTTATCGGCGCCCAAGGACTGCGAAAGGGCGGGCGGAATTTCGTCGCGACTCAGGCGACGAAACAGATCAAATTCCGGATCGACATCCAGGCGCAGGGGGCGACCCGGGACAATCACCGCAAGCCCGGAGCGTTTTTCATCCATTTTGGCCGAGAACCGATAGGCCATCTCCCGGCCTTCAATCGTCACGGCGATGGGAACGCGCAGGCGATACGCCGGGCCGGGTTGCGTTTGCTCTAGAACGGCCGTGACAAGATATCCGGTTCCCCGGACTTGAGTCTGGGCGCTGCTCAGGCTCAACGCGGGCGCACCCTTTCGGCCGATCCATTGGGCGAATTCGTTTTTGAGGTCTTCTCCCGCAACCGCGGCGAACGCGGCACGCAGATCGTCGAAGGTCGCCGGCCGGAATTGGTTTTCACGAAAGAAATTCCTCAAGGCGTTCACAAACGCGTCGCCCCCGAGCCGTTCTCGCAGCATGTGAAAGAACATCATCGCCTTACCGTAGCCGACCGCTTCCGTGGCCGGACTGTGCCGCGCGCGGAATTCGGTCAGCGGAAAATCCTTGTGCTCGGTGACATAATCAGTGTATTTCTGGAGCGCCGTGCGTCGGTAGGCCGATGCGGCTCCCCGCTGCTCCTGGATGAGATAATCGGCCATGTACGTCGTCAGCCCTTCGCTCCAGTTCCCTTTTGCTTCGTCGACAAAGACCCCGTTGCCCCACCAGTTATGCAGAATTTCGTGAGGGTAGGAGGAGTCCAATATAAAGGGCAGGCGAAGGACGGCCGATCCCAGCAGCGTCAGGGACGGCAGTCCGTAGCCCGTCTCCCAAAAATTCTCGACCACCGCAAATTTCCTGTAGGGGTAGGGGCCGAGCAGCTTCTCGTACATCTCCAGATCGGTGGCTCCGGCCTCCAGGTAGCGGTCGGCCAGTTCTGCATCCGGGGTTCGCAGAAAGGCCATGACCTGGATCGCCCCGGCCGAGCGGTCGTATTCGGTAAACGGACCGCCGATCAAAATAATTTCCTCCTGCGGCTGAAAAGATTCCCATCGTGTCTCGATCCGCCCATGTTCCCGTTCATGCCGCGTCCGTACCCCCTGGCTGACCGCCTCCCACGGTTCCGGAAGGTCCACGTCCAGCGAGAAGGTGACCGGGTCGTCGTTGACCCATGGATACCATCGGGTCGAACCGGACAGAAAGGTCCCCTCCGGGGAGACGACCCCGGCATCGAAACCGGGATCGTCGGTTGGTTGGGCCGATTTTACCGGAGGGTCGACCCGACCCTTATATCGGATGACGAAGACCCGTTGATGAGGCGGAAGACCGAGGGTAAACCGATCCGACGGAGCCTCTGCATAATCCGGGGCGGAATCCTTCTCCAAGCGTTTCGGTCTCGTTTCCCGCATCAACTTGACCCCGGCCGTCGCTGATTCCGGTTGAAACCCATCGTGAAGCCTAAATTGCAATTTCCCCTTTGAAGCGGAGAGGAGGGATTCGGGGAGGCTGATCGTATCCTCGACTTCCAAGGAATTGTTTTCCGGCTGGAGGATCACCTTTAACTCGTGACGAATCGGGGTTTGAGCGTGCAGGACCGCCGGGAAGGCCGCGACGAACAGAAAGACCGCCGTGCCCCAATGGCGCCTGAAAGGATCGTTTCTCGTTTCCATTGGCTTGATTCGTTCCAGTCCGTCTACGGACCTTCCCTATTTCCGTAAGGTCATTCCCTGAAGGAAATTTTGAATCCGCTTGGCGTTTGTGCCGACATCGCTCCGGCCGACACGCGAAACCGAGCGGACATCGATGCGGCTTCCCTTTTGAGCCGGCCGGACTCGCACGACGATGTCGTCTTTGAAACCGAACCAGAAGGTTGTATCCGTCGCCTCGATGCGTCCTTCGGAGGGGTTCGAATCGATGATCTGCCAGCCCATGTTGCGCGCGACCGCGAGGGCCCGCTTAAACCCCTGGGCGGGCGGGACGGGGAGGATCAAGGGGCGAAGATTCGGATACCCCGCGCGCTGCTGTGCGGCGATCTCGGGTCCGCCGTACGCGGCCGGGTTGGGGGCGTTTGCGCGAAGCGGAAGGATCGCGACAAACGATGGCGGATTTTCCGTGTCCGTCGTGATGTCGTGGATCGGCGGCACACGCTGCGCGGTCAGCTTCCATGACCACAGGGTTCCAACCACGACCACGGCGATGATCAGGCCCGAAAGCGCCGGAAACAGGACCCGACGCGTAGGGGAGGACCACGCCGCAGCCAATCCGATTATGGAAAACGCCGCGGCGGCCAGGCCGACATAGAATCCCCATTGCAACAGGGTGAAGCCGGTGCGAAATGTCCACCAGCCCCAGCGGCTGCCGAGCCCGGCCAGCATGACCGAGGACGCTGTCAGAACGGCCAGACCGAATCCGACGGGCGCGATGGCTGAAGCGGTGCGTTTTAGGGTTTCGGGATTGTTCATGGAACGTTGGATGTTAACGGTTGCGCCGCCGTCAATAAAAACGGCGGCGGTATCATTTTAGTCCCGATCCGGGGATCAAAGTCAATCGTAATTCCCCGCCCCATCTCCGACTTGATTCCCGAAGACCCCGTTACTCTTTGAGGCGGGGATTTAATGCGTCCTGCAAGCCCTCGCCGAGCAGGTTGTACCCCAGGACCGTGATCAGGATGGCGAGGCCGGGAAAGAGGGTAAGCCACCAGGCGATATCGATCATGTCTTTTCCGGACGTGATGATGTTTCCCCAGCTGGGCATCGGGGGCTGGACGCCCAGGCCCAGGAAGCTCAAAGAAGATTCGACGAGGATGGCGCCGGCGACGCCCAACACGGCGGAAACGTAGACCGGCGACATCGCGTTTGGAAGGATATGGAGAAATATGATCCTTCGGTCCTTGGCGCCCAAAGCCCGCGCCGCCGTGACATAGTCCGCCTCTTTCAAGGCCAGAAATTGCCCGCGCACGAAACGGGCCACGCCCATCCAGCTCGTGGCGCCGATGATGATCATGACGTTCCAAATGTTCGGCCCGACGAATGCGATCACCGCCAGGATCAGAAAAAAGGTCGGTACGGAGAGCATGATGTCCACAAATTGCATCAGGATATCATCGGGCCAGCCTCCGTAGTAACCCGACACCGCGCCGATCACTGTGCCGATCCCGATCAAGATCCCGACGGCAACAAATCCCACCATGAGAGAGATCCTCGAACCCCAGATCATCCGGCTTAGGACGTCCCGTCCGAGGTCATCCGTTCCCAGGGGATGGGCCTGCGTCGGTCCGACTAAAATCCTGTCCACATCGATATGGGCGGGATCATAAGGAGACAGGACGGGGGCCAGGACGGCCACCAGGAAGACGGACAGAACGATCAGGCCGCCCGCCAGCCCCGATCGATTTTTCCTGAATCGTCTCCAGAATTGCTCCAGGGTGGACCGCTGTTGCATTGTCGTTCGAACCCTTTATTGCGTTCGACGGAGCCGGACCGTCGGATTCGCGACGGCGTAGAAAACGTCCGCCATAAAATTTCCGAGCAGGGTTAAAACCGTTCCGATCATAATAATGCCCATGATCGTCGGATAGTCGCGCGACATCACGGATTGATAGAACAGAAGTCCCATCCCTTGAATGGCATAAATGGATTCGAAGATCACGCTTCCCCCGATCAGTCCGGGCACCGAAAGTCCCAGGATGGTAATGATCGGGATCAGGGCGTTTCGGAGGGCGTGCTTGTAGACCACGGCCCCTTCGCTCAGACCCTTCGCCCGGGCCGTCCGGATGTATTCCTGCCGAATCACCTCCACCATCTCGGCCCGTGCGTATCGGGAGATTCCGGCCAGGCCTCCGAAGGCCGAGACGAAGACGGGGAGGAGAAGATGCTTGGTCCAGTCCCACAGCCGTTCGGAAAACGCCATCCCGCTGACATCGAGGGATTGGTAACCGGAGATCGGAAGCCATCCCAATACGATGCCGAAGAGGATCATCATCAAAAGGGCCAGCCAGAAAGTCGGAATCGCAAACCCGACGAATACGAAGACCGTGGTGGCTTTGTCGAATGAAGTATAGGGATGCGTGGCGGAAAAAACTCCGATCGGCAAGGCGATCATGAAAATCAAGATCAACGAGAGGAGGTTGATGACGATGGTGATCGGCATCCGTTCCTTTATCTTGGTGGCGACCTTCTGCCCGTCCACAAAGGAAGTGCCGAAGTCCAACGACACGACCCGTTTGACCCACCGGGTGTACTGAACATGAAGCGGTTGGTCCAGGCCGTAGAGTTTACGCAGATTCTCTTTGGCCTCTGCCGAGACACGGGGATTCAAGGTGGTCTGAAGATCGGTCGGCTCTCCGGGCGCCAGATGCATCATTCCAAAGGTGAGAATGGTGACGCCGACCAGTGAAATGAAGAATCGGAACAGTCGATATCCGAGGAAAGACAGCAAGCGGGACTCCTAATCTTGGCGATGATTTCGAGGGGGATGGTAGCAAAAGGCCCGTCGGGAAGTCAAACTTCATGAGGAGCCGAGTCGACCCGAAAGTGGTATTGACAATGTCTTTGAGGGTCATGTATGATGAAAATTGCTGGGGGTGCTCGACCGGATGCGCAAGGGTGAAGGTCGGGCTGAGAGCCTGGAAATGTCTGTTTGGTGTGAAGTGTTCAGTTGAGTATTGAGACAGACCACTTAGCACTTTTCACTGAACAGAAATCGACGGGCAACCCTGAGAACCTGATCCCGATAATACGGGCGGAGGGAAGCGGCAGCATGCCGGTTTGAGGCGGACGTGAAGGATCTGCGATATGGAGGTCCCGGTCCTCTTCGATGAAAGTTTCGGCATCATAAGACCACACGAGGCGCGCCGTACTTCCTGACCGAGTACGGTTTTTTTATTAGGAGTCCAAAAGCCGGACCGGGGTTTAGCCCCACAAGGCTCGGGGTGGTTGATGCCGCCGGTGATTCAAGTGCTTGTGAACGGAGAACGCCGGGAGTTTGAAAAGGACACGACGGTGGCGCGCCTGCTGGAGCAGCTGGGCAGCCCGCCGGAACGGGTGGCGGTTGAGCTTAATCTTCGGATCTTGGATAAACAGGATTTCCCCCTAACGGTTTTAAATGACGGGGATCGATTGGAGATCATCAATTTCGTCGGCGGGGGGGTTTAAGGAGGGGCTGGAAGTTCATGAAGGATGATGTATTGACGATTGGGGGGGTTCAGCTGAAATCCCGCCTGATTGTTGGCACAGGCAAGTACAAGGATTTTGAACAGACCCGACGGGCGATCGAGGCGTCCGGCGCCGATATGGTCACGGTGGCGGTCCGCCGGGTGAATATCATCGACCGGGATAAGGAAAACCTTCTCGACTATGTGGATCCTCAAAAGTACAGGATCCTGCCCAACACGGCCGGTTGTTACACGGCGGAGGAAGCCGTCCGCACCGCGCGGCTGGCCCGGGCCGCGGGCATTACCAACCTGGTCAAGTTGGAAGTGATCGGGGATCAAAAGACATTATTTCCGGATACGGCCGGCCTGATCGAGGCGGCGAAGATTCTGGTCCGGGAAGGGTTTGTGGTCCTTCCCTATACGAACGATGACCCCATCGTGGCCAAGAAATTGGAGGACGTCGGCTGCGCCTGCGTCATGCCGCTGGCGGCACCGATCGGATCGGGTTTGGGGATTCGAAACCCGTACAATATCCAGATTATCCGGGAGACCGTGAGGGTTCCAGTCATCGTCGACGCCGGGGTGGGGACGGCGTCCGATGCGGCCGTCGCGATGGAAATGGGCTGTGACGGCGTCTTGATGAACACCGGGATCGCGGGGGCGCAGGACCCCATCGCGATGGCCGAGGCGATGAAGTTTGCGGTCTGGGCCGGCCGCCTGGCGTATCGCGCGGGCCGGATTCCAAAAAAACTCTATGCCAACGCCAGCAGCCCTGCGGCAGGGATGATCGAATAAACGTGTCGGTAGAGGGAACGACGGAAACCCCTCTACACCTATATATATAATGGAGAGGGCGGATTTGGGTCGCCGGATCGATTTTGACCTTTATCTAGTCACGGACCGGCACCTAACCGACCGGTCGTTGGACGAAGTTGTGGAGGAAGCCCTGGCGGGGGGTGTCCGGGCCGTGCAGCTCCGGGAAAAGGATCTTCCGGCACGGGAATTTCTGCGGCGGGCAGAGAAATTGAGGTCGCTGACGACCCGGTTCGGCGCACGCCTGCTGATCAATGATCGTCTGGACGTCTGTCTGGCGGTGGGAGCCGATGGGGTTCATCTCCGCGCCGACAGCCTCCCCGTTTCGGCGGCGCGCAAGATTTTGGGGCCGGATCGGCTTATCGGGCAGTCCACCCATGGGATCTCGGAGGTGATCGAGGCGCAGGAGGCGGGGGCCGACTTTGTCGTGCTGGGGCCGATTTACGATACCCCCTCCAAGCGGTCGATGGGGCGGCCGTTGGGACCGTCGGCGATCCGATCCGCGGCTTCCCGGGTTTCCATACCGGTGTTCGCGATCGGGGGAATACGCCTCGAACAAATTTCAGAAGTAATCCGTCATGGGGGTCGAGGCGCGGCGGTGATCTCCGCGCTTCTTCAGGCTCCGAACCCGCGGGAAGCGGCCTCGGCGATGCTGCGCGAATTAAAATCGCTGCGATCCGCCACGATGGTCCCGTCGCCTGATGGAGTTCGGGAGAGGGCTATTGACCGTAGTTGGGTTCGGTGATAGAATGAAAATTAACGAGCCCATTGGATGACGATGCAACCGCGCTCCTTATTTACTTGAGAAGCGACAATGGGGGAAACCAAAAAAGGCTCTGGAAGGTTTCACTCCTTGCGTAATACCGTGAAGCGACTCACGGATCGGTTGTCGGAGAATGAGCCTGCCATGAATAAGCATATCGAAGAATACGAGCGAGAATTAGATAAACTTCACGTCCAGGTACGGTCGATGGAGGAGGAGCTGCGTCAACTGCGCCTTTCCCGATCGCAGCTCGAACAAGCCCACAAACAGAATGAAAAATTAGCGGCCACACTGCACGAGGCCAAATCCCAGATCGAGGCCTTGCGTGTGGAGGTGGAAAAGTTGACCGCGCCGCCCTCCAGCTACGGCATTTTTTCCGGAGGAAATGAAGACGGAACCGTCAACGTCTATGTCTCCGGACGCAAGATGAAGGTCAACCTTCATCCCTCGATTAAAAGCAAGGATCTCCGGAAGGGTCAGGAGCTGGTCCTCAACGAGGCCCTGAATGTGGTCGAGGTGAAAGGATTCGACGGTCAGGGCGAGGTCGTGCGCTTGAAAGATCTCCTGGGCGGGAAGCGCGCGATCGTGACGCTTCATGCCGATGAGGAACGGGTGGCCGAATTGGCCGAGCCGCTTCACCACGAGAAACTCAGCGTCGGGGATGATCTTCTCTTGGACGCCCGGTCCGGCTACCTGCTCGAGAAACTTCCCAAGTCGGAAGTGGGGGAATTGGTGCTGGAGGAAGTGCCCGACGTCAGCTACGAAAATATCGGCGGACTGGAAGAGCAGATTGAAACGATCAAGGATGCCGTTGAGCTGCCGTTCTTGCACCCCGATCTCTTCGCCCGGCATAAGCTGCTTCCTCCAAAAGGCATTCTCCTTTACGGCCCTCCCGGCTGCGGGAAAACTTTGATCGCGAAGGCCGTGGCCAACTCGATCGCCAAGAAGCTGGCCCACATGACGGGCAAAGACGTGCGCAGCTTCTTCCTGCATGTCAAGGGACCGGAACTCCTGAACAAGTATGTGGGAGAAAGCGAACGGCAGATCCGCGAGGTATTTAAGAAGGCCAAGGAAAAGGCGGAAGAAGGAATGCCGGTGATCGTATTCTTCGATGAAATGGACGCCCTCTTCCGGACACGGGGAACCGGCATTTCCTCCGACATCGAATCCACGATCGTGCCGCAGTTCCTTTCCGAGATTGACGGCGTCGAACGTCTCCGGAATGTGATCGTCATCGGTGCCAGCAATCGGCAGGACTTGATCGACCCCGCGATTCTCCGGCCGGGTCGGCTGGACGTGAAGATCCGAATCGATCGCCCCGACAAACGGGCCGCGAAGGCGGTTTTCTCGAAATACCTGTTGCTTGAATTGCCCTATGACGCGGATGAAGTGGCCAAAGACGGCGGTAACACGACGGCCGCGATCGACAGGCTGATCCATGAAACCGTGGATCAGATGTACAGCCAGAGCGAGGAGAACAAGTTCCTGGAAGTCACCTATGCCAATGGCGAAAAGGAGATGCTCTATTTTAAAGACTTCGTCAGCGGAGCGCTGATCGAGGGTGTCGTTTCCCGCGCGAAGAAATATGCCATCAAGCGTACCATCGCGACGGGGCGGGTCGGGATTCGAGGCGAGGATCTTCTCCAAGCGATGCGGGATGAATTTAAAGAGCATGAAGACCTGCCCAATACCACGCAGCCGGATGATTGGGCCAAGATTGCCGGGAAGAAAGGTGAGAAGATCGTCCACGTTCGAACCATGGGAGCCAAGAAGAACGAACCGAGGCAGATCGAGACGATCTCAACGGGTCACTACCTCTGATCGGTTCGACCGGCGCCGTGTATGATCAAACGCATCCTTGGGACAGAAACCGAATTCGGGATTGTAACCCATAATCCGGAAGCACTCGACCCTGTCTCCACCTCCCTGTTGTTGATCAACAACTATCCTAATCTTCCTTCGACGCGTGTCCTGTGGGATTATGAACACGAGAACCCCTTGTTGGACGCCCGGGGATTTGAGATCGAGGGGGAACGGGAACGGCCCGGTCCGGATTACAACCGCCTTCTCAACAAGGTGTTGGCCAACGGAGGCCGCCTGTACGTGGACGGGGCTCATCCCGAATATTCGACTCCGGAATGTACCAATCCTCGTGACGTGTTGATTTACGAGAAGGCCGGCGATCGAATCCTCAGTCAGTGCTGTGAGCACGCCAGCCGGGTTAAGGAGCAGGATAAGATTGTGCTCTATCGCAACAACACCGATGGAAAAGGCAACAGCTACGGCTATCATGAAAACTACCTGGTCGACCGGGCGGTGCCTTTTGAGTCCCTCATGAAGCATCTGATTCCTTTTTTTGTGACACGGCAGATTTACGCCGGATCCGGAAAGGTCGGCGCCGAGAATCGAATGCCTCCGGTGCCGTACCAGATTTCCCAACGGGCGGATTTCTTCGAAACCGTTGTGGATCTCAACACCATGGTGAAACGGCCGATCATCAATACGCGGGATGAACCCCATTGCGATGCCGTTAAATACCGCCGCCTGCACGTCATCGTCGGAGACGCGAACATGGCGGAATACTCCACCTACATCAAACTCGGTGCGACGGCCGTGATCCTGACCCTGGTCGAAGAGAACTGGCCGTTGCCGGAACTCGAGCTGGAGGACCCGGTTCGTTCCATCAAGGAGGTGTCGCGGGATATCCATTTAAAGGCGCCGATTCGATTGTCGGATGGTCGGAAATTCACGGCGATTGAGATTCAACGGCTCTATGTCGAAGCGGCCCGTCGCTACTTTGAAAAGCACGAGCTGGACCCGACGACGCGGGATGTCCTGCAGAAGTGGGAGGAGGTCCTGGATCGCCTCGAGGAAGATCCCATGCAACTTTCCCGGCAGATCGATTGGGTGATCAAACTGAAACTGATCCAGTCGTATATGGAACGAAAAAAATGCGGATGGGGAGATTCTCGTCTGGCGATGATGGATCTTCAATATCACGATATTCGCCCTGAAAAGGGGCTGTACGCCGCTTTGGAGAAGGACCAATTCGTGGACCGCATCACTACGGACCGGGAGATCGAGCAGGCCGAGCAGAATCCGCCGACCGACACGCGGGCCTACTTTCGTGGAAGCTGCCTGAAGAAGTTTCCAAAAGAAGTCTACGCGGCCAGCTGGAGCTCGATTCTTTTTGATGTCGGAAACACCACCATCAAGAAAGTCCCCTTGATGGAACCATTGCGCGGAACGGAAAGCCTGACCCGCTCGTTGTTGGAATCGGCCCAGTCCATCGAAGAGGTCTTGGGCCGCCTGAGCATGTAAGTAAGGGGGTGAGAAACCTTGTCCAAGCAAGAACACAAAACAGACCGGAAAAAAGAATCCGGCAAGAAGGAAGAAGAGACGGGGACCGGCACGAAAGGCGCCGAGAAGGGCAAAAAGATCAAGGAAGATCTTGACAAGCTCATGGATAAAATCGACGACGTGCTGGAGGAAAACGCGGAGGAATTTGTCAAAAACTACGTCCAGAAAGGTGGAGAATAAGGGTGGACTTCAAGTCCAATGCGCCGTTTCAAGATCCAGGACCCAGTTTTTATGACTGGCTTTCGTCCCAACGTCCGGACGCGCTGCCGGGAGTCCGTAAAGATTCGGAGGAAGGCGGAAGCGACCGGCCTTTGTCCGCGTTGGTGTGGCACGGGACGACCGTCCTCGCCCTGAAATACCGGGACGGGGTGATCATCGCCGGAGACCGCATGGCGACGGAAGGCTATCAGGTTTCGGCCCGTCGGATTGACAAAGTTTATAAGGTGGACGAGCATTCCGCGATCGCCATTGCCGGCGCCGCCGGACCCTGTATCGAATTGGCCCGGCTCTTTCAGACCGAGCTGGAGCATTACGAAAAATTGGAAGGCGCGGAGTTAACGACGGATGGAAAGGCGAATAAGCTGGCCCAGATGGTCAAAGGGAATCTCCCGATGGCTTTTCAGGGTTTGGTCATCATCCCGATCTTTGTCGGTTACGATTTAAAGCGGAACGAAGGACGCATTTTTAAATATGATATCACCGGCGGGCGTTACGAAGAGGCCGACTATTTTTCGACCGGGTCCGGCGGGAAAGACGCCCGCACGACGATGAAGAAATTGTATCAATCCGATATGGCCGAGAATGACGGGGTTCGGACGGCCTTGGTGGCGCTGTATGATGCGGCGGAAGAAGACATAGGAACCGGGGGGCCGGATTTGGTTCGGGGCATTTATCCAACCGTTAAAACGGTGACGGTCAAAGGCGTTATCGATATCGATGAGCGCCAGATCCGACAGATTTACGAACAGTTGATCGAAACCCGGAAGCGAGGTGCCTGAGATGGCCTTTCCGTACTACGTCTCGCCCGAACAGATGATGCAGGACAAGGCGGAGTATGCCAAAAAGGGCATCGCGAAGGGCCGGTCCATCATCGCCATGGAATATCAAGATGGAATTTTAATCGTGGCGGACAACCCCAGCACGTCTCTGAACAAGATATCGGAGATTTACGACAGCATCGCCTTTCTGGGGGCGGGAAGATACAGTGAATTTGAAAACCTTCGAAAAGCGGGTATCCGGCATGCCGATCTGAAGGGGTATATGTACAGCCGGGAGGATGTCACGGCCAAATCCCTTGCGAATGCCTACTCCCAGGCACTTGGCACGACCTTCAGTCAGGAAGTCAAGCCGCTGGAAGTTGAGATTGCCGTTGTCGCCGTGGGCGAGGGCGGGCAATCGGGCGAGATTTATCGCATTTCCTTCGATGGCAGTATCACGGATGAACGGGGTTTTACCGTGATCGGTGGACGGTCGGAAGCCATTATGCTGTTTTTAAGGGACCGCTACAAAGTGGGTGTTCCCCTGTCGGATTCGCTGAAATTATGCACCGAAGCCATGGAGAGCACCACGGGCCAGCGCCTCGCCGTCCAGAGCTTGGAGGTGGCGGTGCTGGACCGGAACCGTCAGGGCCGGAAATTCAGGCGATTGACGACCGACGAGATCACGGAGTTGCTCCCCCCCTCGGCCAGGTAATTCTCATGAGACAACGAATATTCGGACTCGAAAATGAATACGGGCTGATCTTTTCTCCGAACGGCAAGGTCTATCTGCCCGTGGAGAAAGTGCTGGGATATATCTTTGAAGGTTTGATCCCGAACAGTTGGCCTTCAAACGCCTTCCTGGTCAACGGCGCCCGATTCTACCAGGATACCGGATGCCACCCCGAATATTCCACGCCCGAGTGCGATAACATCTTCGACCTGGTCACCCACGACAAGGCGGGCGAACGCCTGGTCGAGGGCTGTCTGCCGTTGGCGGAGGAGCGGCTCAAGGAAGAGGGGCTTAACGGGGAAATTTTTATTTTCAAGAACAACACCGATTCGATGGGAAATACCTACGGCTGCCACGAGAATTACCTGATGCGACGGGATGTCGACTTCTGGAAGGTCACGGAACAGCTGATCCCTTTCTTTGTCACGCGCCAGATCTATGCGGGGGCCGGTAAACTTCTGAAGCTCTCCGGGAAAACGCACTATTTTCTTTCCCAGCGGGCCCAGCACATCCACGAAAAAACCTCGTCTTCGACCACGTCGTCGCGCAGCATCATCAATACACGGGACGAGCCCCACGCGGATGCCGAGAAGTACCGTCGCCTTCACATCATCGTCGGGGACTCGAACATGTCCGAGTTTACGACGCTGATGAAGGTCGGGGTCACCGCCGTGGTGTTGTCCATGATCGAAGAGGGCTACACCGTTCCCAACATCGAGCTGGAAGACCCCGTGAAGGCCATTCGGGAGATTTCCAGAGACACGACGCTCAAGCGGCGTGTCAAACTGGAGGACGGGCGGGAACTGACGGGGATTGAGATCCAGAGGATCTATCTGGAGCGGGCTTACGATTACCTCGCATCGACGGAGGTCGATTCCATCACCAAAGATATCGTTCAGAAATGGGAGAATATCCTGAACAAATTGGAAGAGGATCCCATGCAACTCTCCCGTCAGATCGATTGGGTGACGAAAAAAGAGCTCATGATTTCCTATATGGAAAAAAAGGACTGCGGGTGGGACGATCCCCGAATTCTTCTGATGGACCTCCAGTATCACGATGTCAATCGGTCGCGCGGCTTATACTATGTCCTGGAAAACTTGGATATGGTTGAAAGAGTGGTGGAAGAGGACGGAATTCAGATGGCCATGAACGAGCCGCCTCAAACCACGCGGGCCAAGATTCGGGGGGACTTCATCCGCTTTGCCCGTGAAAAGAACCGTTCTTATACGGTGGACTGGACTTATCTCAAGCTGAATGGATACTGGGAAGAAACCATTCTCTGCATGGATCCGTTCAGCTCGTCCGACAGGAGGGTTGAGGAATTAATCGCCGCGGCTTCCGGTCACAGATTTTCAAGGTAGCTTACCTGCCCTTTCTCGTGAGTTTCCTCCTGGTGATGTCGGGGGGAGAAACGCCCTCCTGGCCCGCCGAGACTGTATCCCAAGCGCCCGTGAAATCAAATCCGGTCTCGGTCTTCCGTATCAAACAAGGGGACCTCTTTTATTTTTCCGTTCCGGTCGGCCCCCACGCCGCATCGGTCCAGGGGGAACTCCATCATCGGACCATCCCCTTTTTTAAGGCGGAGGCCCCGGGGGAATTCGGGGCGTTGATCGGGGTTGACATGGCCGACCCTCCCTCCCGGGAGGATTTGCGGGTGAACGTTTCGATGGAGGACGGAACCGTGGAACACCGTCATTACACCGTGGAAGTCCTTCCGGTCCATTTTGCGATCCAAAAATTGACGGTTCCAAAAAACTACGTGGATCTCGACGAGGAAAGCGTCAAACGGGCCGCGGAAGAACAGGAAAAGATTTTGCAGTTGCTCGGCAAGGTGACGGCCCAGAAATATTGGGGCGGCCGGTTCATCATGCCGGTGCAGGGTGAAATCGCGGGGACATTTGGACTGAGGCGGATCATCAACGGCGAACCCCGATCGCCTCACAGCGGGGAGGACATCCACGCCCCAAAAGGGACGGCAGTCCATGCACCCAACGAGGGCGTGGTGGCATTGGTGGGGGATTTTTTCTTCAGCGGAAAAAGCATTGTGCTGGATCACGGCCTGGGACTCTACACCATGTATTTTCACCTGGATGAGGTGGACGTTAAAGAAGGCGAGAAGATCCATAAGGGAGCGGTTCTGGGTAAAGTCGGCGCCACAGGCCGTGCCACGGGACCGCATCTCCATTGGGGAATGAGGATCGACGGGGCTCGGGTCAATCCACTCTCCGTTTTGAACATTAAATGAGGTTTCCGCCTTGAACGTGGCCTTGACGATCGCCGGTTCGGATCCAACGGGAGGGGCCGGAATTCAGGCCGATCTGAGGACGTTTGCCGCTCTGAAGGTTCACGGAGCCGCCGTCGTCGCTTCCTTGACGATCCAGAACACTCTGGGGATTCAGGAGGTGGTCAAGATTCCCCCCGATCTTCTCCGAAAACAGATCACGACCCTTCTGGACGACATGCCGGTTCAAGCGGTCAAGACGGGCATGCTTCTGGACGGGGAAAGCATCGAGATCGTCGGCGAGCTTCTGAAAAAATATCGTCTCAAGGACTATGTCCTCGACCCCATCGTTCGTTCCTCCACAGGCTATCCGATCCTGAAGAAGGACGATATCGAATTTTTAAAAAAGTCATTGCTGCCGTTGGCCCTGTTGGTCACCCCCAACCTTAAAGAGGCCGAGGCCCTGACCGGACTGCCGGTCCGGACGGAGAAGGAGATGGAGCGGGCGGGAATGGAAATCCACGCGATGGGACCCCGATACGTTTTGGTCAAAGGAGGACATCTTGAAGGCGACGCCGCCCTCGATCTGCTGGTCGGGGATTCGGGGACGCAACGTTTTCGGAGGGCCCGTGTCGGCGGCCGACGCCTGCATGGCGCCGGGTGCGTTCTGTCCGCGGCCGTCACGGCCGGTTTGGCGGCCGGATTAAAGGCTCCACAAGCCGTCCGGAAAGCGAAAGGGTTTGTTCATCAGGCCATCCGGACCAGCGCGTCCGTCGGCCACGGGCGCCATCTGCTGAATTTGACCTCCGACTGAGTATCGGACGATCTTGAACCCCCATCCTGAGCGCAACTCCCGCGCACTGGGGGGTCGACGAGCGAATACGAATGTGGTCGTTTCCTGTCGGGCCGAAGAATCCCCGTCGCTCTTGGGCGGAGGGTCTTCAAAATCTGTGCTATAATTAAAAAAATTAGAGGATTCGGAAATGTTAAAGCCGGTCCCCGATCATCATCCCCTGAGACAGCTTTTCACGGACCTCACCGAGCGGACCTTTTCTCAACAATTACGATGGCCGGATCAACCGGTGGCCCATTATGTCTCCAACCTGCTGCTCGATTTCATCCACGTGGATCATCTATACCGGATTGGGGATATAAAGGGAAAGCGGTTGGAGGAAGTGGCCGGGATGTTGTTGGAAGCCGACCTGTTGCTCAATGCCGGTTCGGTCGAAAGGGAAAGGGAAGTCCATCGGCATATCGGGGACTTCACCTTGTTCATGGTCGGCCTGTTTCCGGAATTCCTGAATCGGATCAAGATCCGTCAATGGATTCACCATCCGGACTTTCTGATCGACTATGTCAAAGTCGGGAAATGTTCCTATCGGAACGTGTCCGAGTTCAATTACGGAAAATACAAGCCCTTTGCGCCGTTGTTTCGGAAACTTTCGGATAATTTTGAACTGTGCGTTATCGGATTGGGATATATCAAAGCCGCCTTGGACCATCTTCAGAATGCGGAGTTTCAGCAGGCCAAGAAAATTCTTCTGAACTGAACGGCGGAAGGATTCCGCCGGCTTTACGCCTTTTCCTTGCATTTCTAAAACGAAGGGGATATCTTCAGGACACCATCGCCGGATGGTGTCTTTTCATTTTAGGCCGACGGCGTAGAAAGGCGGTTCCAGCAAGAGTGCAACCGACGAAGAGTCACCTGGGGATCCGAATCTATTATGAAGATACCGACTGCGGCGGCGTGGTTTATTACGCCAACTATTTGCGGTACCTGGAGCGGGCCCGGACCGAACACCTTCGCGCGCGAGGGATCGAGCTTGGAGCCTGGGCCGAGAAAGGGCTGTACTTCGTCGTGACCCGTGTGGAGATCGACTACAAGGCCCCGGCGCGCTATTCGGACCTCCTGGACATTGAAACGGCCGTAACGGAAGTTTCGAGGGCCAGTCTCACCTTTTCCCACACCGTCCGGGACCAGAACGGCCGCCTCATCGCCGAGGCGATCGTGGTCTTGGTCTGCGTCTCGAACGGCCGCCCCCGGCGAATTCCCGAAGAAATCGTTTCTTCACTCTAAAGTCGGTTGAGGCCCGTTATCGGGCCAGGATGCAGGCCGCCCAGTGTCCGGAACGGATCTGGACCAGCGGAGGATCTTCCTTGAGGCAATCGGGTATTCGTTTCGGGCATCTGGAATAGAACCGGCATCCCTTTGGGAGGTTGACGGGGCTTGGAAGGTCGCCCTCCAGGAGGATCCGGTGACGCTTCACCTTCGGGTCGGGGATCGGGATGGCGGCCAGGAGGGCCTCGGTGTACGGGTGAAGCGGTTCGCGGTACAGGTCCGTCGCCGGCCCCAGTTCGACGATCCGGCCCAGATACATGACGGCCACGCGATCGCTGATATGCCGGACCATGTTAAGATCGTGCGCGATGAAGATCATGGAAAGCCCATACTCTTCCTGGATATCCTCGAGCAGGTTGATGATCTGGGCCTGAATGGAGACATCGAGAGAGGAGACCGGTTCGTCGGCCACGATGAGTTTCGGGTTCAGGGCCAGGGCGCGGGCCACTCCGATCCGCTGACGCTGTCCGCCGCTGAATTCATGGGGATAGCGGTTCACGACGTCCGGGTCCAATCCGACCTTTTCGAGCAGCTGTCGCACACGGGTCCGTCGCCCGTTCCGGTCTCCGATTCGGTGGACGATCAACGGTTCTTCGAGTGCGGCCCCGATGGTCATGCGGGGGTTGAGTGAGGCGTAAGGGTCCTGAAAGATGATCTGCATCTCGCGACGCAGGACGCGCATCCGTCGGGAGTCGGCTTTGAAAATATTTTCACTTTGAAAGAGGACCTCGCCCGACGTCGGTTCCAGCAGCCGGAGAATCAGCCGTCCGGTTGTCGACTTCCCGCAACCGCTCTCGCCGACCAGTCCGAGGATCTCTCCTCGTTGCAGATCAAAACTAATGTCGTCCACGGCATGAACCTGGAAGTCCGTCCTGGTCAATAAGCCCTCGCGGATCGGGAAATACTTTCTAAGATTTCGGACCGATAACAGGGCGGTATGGGACGATCCGGTTGCGGGTTCGTCCGGGCTGGTGGGCCGACCCGCTTCCATCACGTTTTTTCCCCCATGGCGACCCAGCATCGGACCCGGTGGCCGGGGTGAAGTTCCTCCAACGCGGGTTCTTGGCGGCTGCAGTGCGGAATGGCCACGCCGCAACGGGGAGTGAATTTACAACCCGGCAGGTTCTCGGTCCATTTGGGGACGGTTCCGGGAATCGCCCGGAGCCGTTCCCTTCGCCCCCCCGTCATATCGAATCGGGGAAGGGAGGCGAGAAGTCCCTGCGTGTAAGGGTGGAGGGGCTGCGCGAACAGCGCTTCCGTACGGGCCTCTTCGACGATGCGGCCGGCGTACATGATGGCCACTTCATGGGCGACTTCCGCGATCACGCCGAGGTCGTGCGAGATCAGCACGAGGGACATGCCGAGCCGCTCTCGGAGTTCCTCCAGGAGAACCAGGATCTGCGCTTGAATCGTGACGTCCAGGGCGGTGGTGGGTTCGTCCGCGAAAACGAGTTCGGGGTTGCACGAGATGGCCATGGCGATCATGACCCGTTGTCGCATGCCGCCGCTGAGTTGATGCGGATATTCCTTGGCGCGTTGACCGGCCGAGGGGATGCCGACCAGCTCCAGGAGTTCGATCGTGCGGTCGCGGGCGTCTTTCCGGCTCATTTTCAGATGAAGACGGAGCATTTCCGAGATCTGATTTCCAACGGTGAAGACCGGGTTGAGCGAGGTCATCGGTTCCTGGAAAATCATCGCGATCCGTTTCCCCCGGATCGCTTGCATCTCGGTTTCCTTCAAGGTCATGAGGTCGGTTCCGTTGAACCATATCTCCCCGGAAACGATTCGGCCCGGCGGCTGTGGAATGAGGCGCATCACCGAGAGGGCCGTGACCGACTTTCCGGAACCGGATTCACCGACCAGCCCCAGGACGCTTCCCGGACGGACCGTCAGATCTATTCCGTCCACGGCTTGAACGATACCTTCATCGGTATGAAATTGCGTCCGGAGATTCTTGATCCTCAGAACGGCCGGGTTCACGGGTTCCTCGGGTGAAGGAAAAGGCTATGGCTTTTTGGCCAAGTTCAGGTAAACCTGGACGGCGCGGTTGGCGGGATCGATCTTCTGCGCGGCTTTCCACTCTTGCAAGGCCAAGTCCCGTCGGTTTTGGGCGTAATAGGCGATTCCAAGGTGGATGTAGGCCGGCACATATTTGGGGCTGGCCTCTTTGGCCCGGCTGAAGGCCGCGATGGCCCGGTCCAGTTCGCCCTTCTCCCTCAGAGTCATCCCGATCTGGGTCAGAATATCCACAAAATTCGGCCGGAGCTTGACGGCCTTCTGGTACTCGTCGAGGGCTTCATCGTACCGGCCCAAATTATAATAGGCATTCCCCAGCTTTCCATGCTCGTTGGCCAGCTTGCCTTGAATAAACGGATCAAGCGACGTGGGTTCGGAACGGACCACCTTGGCCGCACGGTTGAAGACGCGTTCGGCCTCGGCGAACTTCTGAAGTTCGTTATACGTCACAACGAGGCTGAGGGCGGCATCCGTGTATTTGGGATTAATGGCCAAGGCCTTTTCAAAATATTGAGCGGCGCGCTCCAGCAGGCCTTTCTGGGAGTAGATCAAACCCAGACGGTTGAAAACGTCCGCGTACCCTTTTGAGTTTCGTTCCAGGAGCTTCAGAAACAGACGTTCCGCTTCGTCCAGACGATTTTCCTCGAAGCATTCCTGGGCGGCACGATAGACTTTTTCGAAATCGGGATCCCCGTTCATAGCCCATCCACTATAAAAGAAAAGGCCCGGGCTGTCAACAGCCCCGCGACAGGATTTTTTTCTTGATTGTCCCTGGCCCGTTCGGTAGAGTGACGGCCATGAAGATCCATGGGGCGGAGTTTGTGAAAAGCTGCGCGTCGCTTCGCGACTGTCCGACGGACGGGCTGCCCGAGATCGCTCTCGCGGGACGTTCCAATGTGGGGAAGTCGTCGCTGTTGAACTCTCTGGTGCGACATAAAGGGCTGGCCAAGACAAGCGGCACCCCGGGTAAGACGCGACTGATAAACTTTTTCAAGATCACCGTGAGCATCAAATCGCCGGCGGCCTTTTATCTCGTGGACCTGCCCGGATACGGCTACGCCAACGTTTCCCTGGCGCAACGTCAGGCCTGGGGTGACTTGGTGAATGATTATCTCAAGCACCGTCCCGCCCTTCGAGGCTTGATCGTACTGTTGGACATTCGTCTCCCGCCGAGTCTATTGGATCAGCAATTGATCACATGGATTCATTCCTGCCGACTTCGGTATATCCTGGTCGCCACAAAGTCGGATCAGATGCCCCGGGGACGTCTCGCATCCGCCCTTGGCCAGGTCAAGACCTCGTTGCCGGGTATCCCTGCTCACCAAGTCATCTTGCCTTTTTCCTCCAAGACGGGCCAGGGCCGAGATTCCCTTCTGGAAGAAATCGCCCAATTTCTGAAAGACTGATCCTTTAATCCTGCCAAATTTCGACAAAGTAGTAGGTAAGAAGTTTCCTAATTCAAATGTTCCTCTTTTAACCCAAAAAAGGGCACTAATATAACCCGTTGATTTATTACATTGAACAACCATGTACAAGAAATAGCCCTTATTTTACTGTCGGTTGGTACGTTTATTGCTCATGTATGTATTAGGAATGGACAATTTTTCATAGCCGGTGGAAGAACATGGGTAAAAAGACATACAGCCCTAAAGAAATCTGCAGACAGGCCAAAATCTCGGCCAGACAACTGGGATATTGGAAATTGATCGGGATTGTGCGGCCCGGACAGGAACTGCACGGCACAAGAATTTTCTACCGCTATACGGACCGGGATCTTGAATTGTTGCAGGCCGTTCAAAAACTCACCGAGCAAGGGTACCTTGTGAGCAAGGCCGCTGAAAAGATTAAAGCGGCCTTGGCGGGCGGAGGGGATGTTTCGGCCCGCACCTTGGTGAATTTGATCAGCCGACCGTCCTCGTCTCTGCGCGATCCGGCCACGGAGATCCTGAAAGGGATCGAGGATTTTCAGAAACGGGTTGAGGAGGAACGGGTCCGGTCGCGTCGTTTTCAATATCCGCTGACCTGTCTCGCCGTCAAAGTTGAGATTTCTCCTTTCGACAATGCGGACGGGGTGGGTGAAATCACCCGAAAGATCTTAAATACGTTGAATTCGTACAAACGCGCCTACGATACGATAGCTCAGATCGACTCCCAGGAATTCTTATGGCTGTTGTGCCAGACGACGGAGGACGGTGCGAAGCTTGTGGCCCAACGCATCCCGATTCTGTTTCCCGAGCGGGAATGGACCATCGGGAACGTCCGTTACTCGATTCGAATTAACGTGGGATTCGCGACGATGGAACCGTCGGAGGAAGAGGGAACGGGGTTCGTGGAGCGGGCGCGAAACGCATCGGGCACCGTGGTTTGAGGGGGATCGATGGATCTGGAAAACATCATCGGTGTGATGAACGCGACCGCGTTGACGATCGCCGCGTTGACGGCGGCCCTTGTGATTCTTCCGGTTGGACAGGACAGTGTCGGTGACAAGCGGGTCTGGATGATGCTGATCGGCCTGTGCCTGATATTGGCCGTCCGGGCCGTTCTCCAAATTATGGATTCCGTCTGGATCCAGGAGGTTTGCGCGTTGCTGGGGATAGGCGCGGGAATCCTCATTCCATGGATGGCATGGAAACTCCATGGCGATATCCGCCACAAAGCCGAATCGCGGAAAACGGGATGACGATGTTGAATGGACTTCGCTGGATCGAACAAGGGGTGCTCGCGCTGTCGGGCGGTGTCCTTTTTTACTTCGGGTACTGTCTGAAACGTGAAGCACGGCTCGATTTTGAGCGTCTCGGCGCGCTGGTTTTCATCCTCGCCGGTGCCTTGGGTTCGATATCGAATTTGGCCGGTCTGGTTTTCCATGGAACACCGGGATATCTGGTTGCGGCAGTCGGCCGGGAAATATTGACCCTCACTCCGTTGATCGCCATCGTATGGTTGATCAGCGGGACCTTCGGTCTGACGGCCAAGAAACTCCTCTCGCTGCAGGCCCAGGTCATAGAGACGGCCCAGTCGGCCGCGGTGAAGGATGCCGTCACGGGGATCGATAACCACCGGGCCTTCCAGAGACAGCTGGAGGAGGAAGTCGCCCGTTCCGGAAGGTATAACCGGCCACTTTCGCTGCTCATGATCGACCTGGATCATTTTAAAACCCTGAATGACACCTACGGTCATCCGGTCGGCGATGCCATTTTACGGGAATTGAGTGAGCTCATCAAACAAGGCCTTCGGACCAACGATCTTCTCGCCCGCTTTGGGGGCGAGGAATTTTCGGTCCTTCTTCCGGAAACAACCTTGGAGGGAGCCCGGGTCGTTGCGGAACGTCTACGCAACTGCGTTCTCTATCATCTCTTCAACCTGCCCGGCGGTCATCGGGCCTTCATTTCGATCAGCGTCGGGGTTGCGAATCTTCCCATCGACGCCCGGGACAAGGACGGCTTGATTGAAATGGCGGAGAAGGCCCTTTATTTTGCCAAACAGAACGGCCGGAATCGGGTGGGTCTTCACGGGGAAATGTTAAAGGCCCACTTTGCGGAAGATCAGGGCAGCCTGGAGGTCGTTCTTCGGGATTCGAAACTCAGCGTGATGCGGAATATCGGATTGGCCATCGATGCCAAAACGCCCTTTACGTTCGGCCACACCGACCAGGTGGTTCGTTTGGCCATGAGTTTTGCCAAGTTCTTGAAACTCGACCCGGCGGAGGTGGAGAGCCTTCGGATCGCAAGTTTGCTCCACAACATCGGGCTGATGAATGCGCCCGAGAATGTTTTGAACAAGCCGGGACCCTTGACCTTGGAAGAACGGAAGATCATCCAGGCGCATCCGACCCTTGCCGAGTTGTTGCTCAAAGACGCCCCCCGGTTGGACGGTGTGCTGCCCGCCATCCTTTACCATCACGAGCGTTGGGATGGGAACGGCTATCCAAAAGGTCTGCACGGGGAGGACATCCCCTTTTTGGCCCGGGTTCTGGCCATCGCCGAGGCCTATCAGGCCATGATTTCGACACGGCCGTATCGCAGACGGCTGAGCGATGATGAGGCCATCGAGGAACTGCATCAATGCGCCGGAAAACAGTTCGATCCGCAGTTGGTGCAATCCTTCGTGCAGGTTTTAAACAAAACGGGCCTTCCGCCCTGAGCGCTCAGGGCGGCCCCGGGATGGATCTCCGTTTCAAGATTATGGAACCGCTTGTCATGTCGGCCCGTCCGGAACTGGAGCGAAGCGGAAAGCCGTTTACTTCTGGCCCGGCGGGGTCTCAACCGTCGGAGTTTTTCGAATGGGGCTGTACTTGGTATCCGCTCCATAGGCCTGGTCAAACACCTCCCGGGCCCTCTTCATGTCCTTCAGTTTATAATACGAATAGCCCATGAAGTACAATGCGTTGGCGTTATCGGGATCGATAGTACTCGCCGCCTCGAACTCCTTGATCGCGTTTTTATAATCCTGCTTGAAGTAAAGCTCCAGACCGGTGTTGAAATGTTGTTTCGCCGCGTCCGCGTCGAACAACTCGTCCGCGAACACGGGAGATAACCCGATCATCGTCGTCAACAATAGGGCCCATGCGATTCGAATCATTCTGTCACCCTCCCTGCCATTCGGTTCTTTCGTTTTTTCCCCTAATATTTGATCTCAACCTGGGCGCTGGCCCGCAGATCGTTCAGCCACTTTTCATATAATTCGGCCGAACGCTCCTGATATAAGCGTTCCTGAATTTCCGGCTTGACCTCCGCGATCGGGCGGGTTTGGGGCGGAATGATCTCATCGAGCCGGAAAATGTGGGCCCCCGTGGCCGTTTTGACCGGTTCGCTGACCTCGCCGGGTTTCAAATGTTCGATCGCCTGGCGCATTTCCGGCAGCATCTGTTCCGCCTTGAGGTTGCCCAGGTCGCCGTTCGCGTTCCGATCCGGCCCTTCCGAGTATTGTTGGACGAGGGCCTGGAAATCGGCGCCGCTTTTGAGTTGGTCGGCGACATTCCGGACGGTCTGATCAAACGTCGAAGAAGTATCGAATTTTGAAACCGGGATGAAAATCTGGTGGAGGTGATACTCCATCGGCGTCCGAAAAAGGCCCGGGTGCTCCTCGTAGTACGCGCGAATATCCTGGTCGCTGAGGAGGACGCCGGACTTCACTTCACGGTTCACGAGTTTGAGGATCATGATCTGATCCTGCAGCCCTTTTTTATACTGTTCGAGGCTGGAATGCTCCTCCTCCAGCGCTTTTTGAAGGGCCGCGTCGTTCGGCATCCCGTTTTTTTGTTTTACATCATCCACCGCTTTTTGAATTTCCTCCGGTTCAACCGTGATGCCCCTCTTCTGGGCCAGCTGCAGCTGAAGTTTCTGTTCGATCAATTGTCCAAGGAGCTGCTGCTCGGAAGGGGGCGTGCGGGAGGGTGTTCCGTCCGGGGTCAGCGCCAGCAAGCCGAGGCGGGCCCGTGCGGCGGCCGATTGAAGGTCGGAGGCGGTGATGATCTCGCCGTTGACGATGGCCGCGATCCGGTCGACGGGGGCCGTGGTGCCGAACGACGGTTGGACTCCGGCCGCAAGAAAGAAGAAGCAGACGATGAGGTGTCTGAGTCGTTTAGTCATGGACCGGCTCCGGGGTGGAATCCGGTAATCCCAGCGGTTGATAAAGGATCCGATAGTTCACCGTGATCCGAACCTTCTCCTTCAGACCGGCGACCCAGGCGGCGAAGGACTGTTCACGTCGCTCCTGGGTGAGCTGGGCTCGAATTCTCTCCGCGGCTTCCGACGGGGTCATGGGTTTCGCGGGATGCCGCTCCTCCACCTTGAAGATGTGATACCCGTAGGCGGTTTTGACGATCGGGCTGATCTTCCCGACCCCCAGGGAGAAAACGATATCAAATTCTTCTGGCATATCGCCCTTGGCGAAAAAACCGAGGTCGCCGCCCTGCTCTTTATCCGGACTGAGGGAATAGCTTTTCGCCATGGAGGCGAAATCGGCCCCCTGAATCAATTGAAGGCGGATCGAACGAGCCGTTTCTTCCTTGGCCACGACGATCTGGCGCGCCCGGACCTCGTCCGGATGCACGAAATCCTTCGCGTGCTGATCGTAGTAAGTTTGAACTTCCGCGCCGGAAATCTGGATGTTTTGAGGCACGGCCTGATTGATGACCTTCTGACTCAAGAGGTCCTTTCGAAGGCGCTCCTTCCATTGTTCAAAGGTGGTCTGTTGCTGTTGAAGCATGGCCTCAAATTCTCCGGCGGCGTAATCCCCTTTGACCCGGTCGACGGCTTGCTGGAGCTCATCGGCACCGACCTCCAGCTTCAGCCTTCCGGCCTCGGCCAGGAACAGGTGTTGCTCAATCAGCTCGTTGAGCAGGTTCCGTTTGAGTTCCTTGACGGCTTCGCTGTTTTCGTCGTTCGCCCCCTCGATCTTGGCCTCTAAAAACGCGGCCTTGAACTCGTCGCGACTGATGCCGTCCTCACCGACCATCGCGACGATCGGCGAGGAGGGAAGAACGGCGTCCTTCCCGCAGCCGATGCACAGGGCCACCACGGCGTACATACAGAACGGGTTAGGGTTGAACCGCGGACGTGGGGTCATGTTTCTTTGCGACATCTTCTCCGACGGAGGCCAGCCGGGACTCCGAAATCACGATGTTGGATTCGGCGCGCAATGTTTTAACGAGGGCGTCGAACAGGGCCGTTTCTTTCTCCCGGATGATTTGCTCACGGAGCTCGTCCCGCACGTCATCGACCGAGAGGGGTTTTTGGGTGCGCCGGCTTTGAACGCGGATTATGTGATAGCCGTATGATGTCCTGACCACGTCGCTGATCTGACCCGGCTTCATTTCGAATACGACCCTGTCGAACTCCGGGAGCACCCGGCCTTTGCGCAGCAGCCCCAGATCCCCGCCCTTGTCCTTGGTGGCGGGATCGATGGAGTGCGCTTTGGCCAGCGCGGCGAAATCGGCGCCCCGGCGCAGCCGTACCAGCAAGGTCCGGGCCTCGGATTCGGTCTTGACCAGGATGTGGCTCGCCCGCGCCTCTTCGATCGGGGGAAGAGCCTCTCGATGGGCGTTGAACCGGGCCCTCAGATCCTCCTCCGTTACGTCGATTTTTTTCTCGATCAGTTCATGAAGCGCGGCGTCCAGCAACAACCGCTCCCGGAAGGATTCCACACGCTCTCCCACGGTTTTATCCCGGTCCAGATTCATCTCATGGGCCTTTTGCAGGAGCAGCTCGCGCGTGATCAATTCCCCCAGAAAATCTTTTTTCCCGTTTGGGCCGGCATAGACCGCGCGGGCCGGTTCGGACAGTTGCGACCATTTCCGATTAAATTGATCGACCGTGATCGGTATTCCGTTGACCTGGGCCAGGGTGGAATCGGGGTTCGAAAGGGAAGGGGGCGCCGACTTGTTGCAGGCCAAAAGCCCTACGGTGATGAACACGAATTTTGGTAAAGGACTTCTAAACATCCATCCTCCGCCCTCCGATGGGTTTCCTACCATATTATAGCAGGCTTTGCAAGTAATTTCTAAGGGTCGAAAAGAGCGTCGGCCATTCGGCCTGTTCCGATTCGCCGAGCCGCAGTCGCACGCTGAATTCGGAAACGACCCGGAGGCGTCCCGAAGCGTCCGACAGGTGCCGGCGGACCTGGGCCTCCGTCAGCGGGTGGGCCGGGTCGAAGGCGATATGAATCCCGTCGCTCCTCGAATCGAGCGAAAGGATTTTCAGCTTCCGGGCCAGCGCCTTGATCTGGACGGCCTGCAAGAGCCGCTCCACCGGGTCCGGAGGGGCCCCGTAACGGTCTTCCAATTCGGCTCGGAACGCGGCCAGGTCGGCTTCGGTTTTGAGATCCGAGAGCCGCCGATACACGGCCAGGCGTTGATAGGTGTCCGGCATGTAGGTCTCTGGAATATACGCCGAAACCTTGAGATTCAGGGTCGGCTCGTTCTCGGCTTCGGCCGGTTCGCCCTTGAGGTCCTTCACGCATTCCTCGATCAACTGGAGATAAAAGTCGAAGCCGACCGCCGCGATGTGGCCGGACTGCTGTTTGCCGAGGAAGTTTCCGGCGCCCCGAATTTCCAGGTCTCGCGCCGCGATCCGGAACCCGGCGCCCAGCTCGCAGAATTCCTGGATGGCCTGGATGCGGGCCCGGGCTTCCTCGGTCAGGCCGCGATCGGAGGGGACGAGGAGATAGGCGAAGGCCTGATGACCCGACCGTCCCACGCGTCCCCGGAGCTGATAGAGGTCGGACAGGCCGAAGCGGTGTGCGTCGTTGATCAGGATGGTGTTTGCGGTGGGGATGTCGAGTCCCGACTCGATGATCGTCGTGGTCAGGAGGACGTTCGTTTCCTGATGCACGAATTTCCACATCACCTGCTCCAGTTCCCGTCCGTGCATTTGACCGTGCGCCACCGCCAGCCTCGCCTCCGGGACGAGCTCCCGGAGGAACTGCCCCAGCCGCTCGATGTCCTGAACGCGGTTATGGACGAAAAAGACCTGTCCGCCCCGCGCCAATTCCCGGAGGATGGCGTTCCGAATCACCGAACGGTCGAAGCGCGTCAGGATCGTTCGGACGGCGAGGCGATCGGCCGGTGGGGTGTCGATGATCGAGAGTTCGCGGATCCCGGTCAGGGCCATCTGGAGCGTTCGGGGGATGGGCGTCGCGCTTAGGGTCAGGGTGTCCACCGTCTTTCGGAGCTGCTTGAGTTTTTCCTTATGGCCGACCCCGAACCGCTGTTCTTCGTCCACGATCAGCAGTCCGAGATCGTGGAAGACGACGTCCTTTTGGAGGAGGCGGTGGGTCCCGATCGCGATATCCACGCGGCCGGCCGCCAGATCCGACAGGACCGCCTTCTGTTCTTTCGGGGTGCGAAACCGGCTGAGCGTTTCGACGCGGACCGGAAACGGCGCGAACCGTTCGCGAAAGGTCTCCCCGTGCTGCTGCGCCAGCAGGGTCGTCGGCACCAGGACCGCGACCTGTTTGCCGTCGATCACCGCCATGAAGGCGGCCCGCATCGCCACCTCGGTCTTCCCGTAGCCGACATCGCCGCAGATCAGCCGGTCCATCGGCCGGGACTCTTCCATGTCTTTATGGATTTCCTCGATCGCCCTGAGCTGGTCGGGGGTCTCTTCATAGGCGAAGGCGGCATCGAATTCCCGGCCGAGCGCGGCGTTTTTTGAAAAGGAATGGCCCGGGGTCGTCTCTCGCACCGCGTAGAGTTCCACGATTTCCTTCGCGATCGTCTCGACGGCCTTCTTGACGCGTCGCGTGGTCCGCGCCCAGGTGACGCCCCCCAGACGATCCAGCTTGGGTCGGTGGCCCTCGACGCCGGTATACTTCTGAACGAGGTTCAGGCGGTCGACGGGGAGGTAGAGGGTGTCGCCCCCCCGGTAACGAAGGATCATGAAATCGCTTTCATAGCCCTGGATCGAGAGTCTTTTCAGGCCCTCGTAGCGCGCGATGCCGTGTTGCGCGTGGACGAGATAATCCCCTTCTTCCATGTCCTCCAGCGAGGCGAGGAACTGGGCCCGTTTGAGTTTCGGCGCCGGGCGGTGTTTGGCGGTCTTGCCGAAAAGGTCCTCGTCCGTCAGGAGGGCGAGACGGTTTTGAAGGTCGATGAAGCCCGACGAAATCGCGCCGACCGCGACGGTGAACGGGAGGATCGAATCGGGCCCGGGCGGCGGTGGAAAGGTCGGGCCCGGCAGGGTCTCGGCCGGCAGATCATGTTCGCGAAACAGCGCCGTCAGCCTTTCGCTTTGGACCGGGGTCTTGCCGACGAAAATGACGCGGGCCTTACGTCTCAGGTCGTCCGCCGTCTTGAGCGCGGAGGAAAAAGGCGTCCCTCTCACGCCCAGGCCCAGGCTCTCGGGCGAACGCGTCGAGAAGGCCAGCCGGTCCCGTTCCGAGTCCGTTTCGAAATGGCTTGTTTCGAGAAGAATGGACGGCCCCGATTGCAGATGCCGGTTCAACTCCTCCGATGTGAGATAGCGTTGAAGCGCGGTCCGTCGGTCGGCCGGCAGGGAGGACCGGGCCAGGCGGACCTCGGAATCAAATTCTTCCATAAGGTCCTGGATCTGGCCGGGCTCGTCCAGCACCCGGTGCGTACCGGTTGGAAGATAGTCCATCACGGTGGCGTTGGCTTCGTCGGTCGGTTCGCGGGCCGGAAGAATGCCGACGAACCCTTGTGCCGCGGCGGAGCGCTGGGTCTCGGGATCGAAGAACCGGATCGACTCGACCTGATCGCCCGCCCATTCGATTCGAACCGGCTCGCGGTCCGCGGTCGAGAACAGGTCGAGGATTCCGCCGCGCACGCTGAATTCCCCCGGATGTTCGACGCGGTCGGTCCGGGTATAACCGAGATCGACCAGGGATTCGATCAGGCCGTCCCGGTCGGCCGATTGTCCGGCGGACAAGGAGAGGACGGCCTCGCGCAGCGAGACGGGAGTCCTCACGCGCTGCATCGCGGCCGCTACGGAGGCCACCAAAAGGACCGGCCGTCCGGCCCGACCGGGATCGGCCTTGGCCATCCCGTACAGGGCCCGCATCCGTTCGCGAACCAGGTCGGGATGGGGTGCGGTCAACTCATAGGGAAGAATTTCCGGGGATGGAAACAGGATCGGCTCATCGGCGGGGCGGCCCAGCCATTGGTACCAGCAGACCAGGTCCTGATGAAACGATTCCGCCTGCGCGTCTGTCGCGGTCAGGACGAAAAGCGGGAGGTTGGTCTCATGAAGGATCCCCGCGACCACGGCCGATTTGGCCGAACCCCAAAGTCCGGAGAAGACCATCCGGGGTCGTCCGGTCTGTATCCGTTTCAGTGCGGGGGTTATCAGGGGTTGTAGAAAGGAGGGTTGTTTTACCTCTGTAGACTTGGATTCTTTCATGCGCCGTCATTGAGCGGGTCCTGTCCTTCGGCAGCCCCATCGTGCTCGTCACCCCGCCCGGTGTAGGAACCCCGGCTGCGCGCGATGGGGCGCCCCGCCTTCGGCCACCCGCTTGTTAGAGTTTCAAAATCTTTTCAATCAGCCGCGTGGTGGATACGCCCTTGACCAGCGGGACCCGCCGGACCCGGCCTCCGCGACGTTCGACCGCCTCCCGGCCGATGATCTTATTGTGACCCCAATCGCTGCCTTTGATCAAGACATCCGGTTGCAACGCCGTGATCACCGCAAGGGGATCCGGCTCGCTGAAGATCGTGACGTAGTCCACGCAGGACAGGGCCGCGAGAAGCTCGGCCCGTTCGGCCTGCGGGAGCAGGGGGCGGGGAGGCCCTTTGATCGCCCTGACCGACCGGTCGCTGTTGATCCCGACCACCAAGCGGTCGCCCTGCCGTCGGGCTCGCTGGAGATATCGGAGGTGGCCGATATGGAGCAGATCGAAGCAGCCGTTTGTGAATACGATCCGTTCACCCCGCTTCCGCAGACGGCCCAGGATCGTTTTCAATTGACGAACGGTCTTGACTTTCGATCGGGGTGAAGATCGAACACGGAAAGAGGACCGGGTCATGACGATCGACGGATCCGCTCGATGATCCCGGCCGCCAGAAGCGGCACCATGATCTCGTGATGGCCGGTGATCGAGTAGCCTTTCCCCCCGTTCCGGGTCGGGCGGCGGACGACGTTGGTCAGGGGGCGGTACTGCTGAATGAAGTCGAGATTCACGGTCGTGAAACGGTCGACGGTGTGGCCGAGATTCCGGACCAGCGTCAGGGCCTTCAGGAAGACCTCGGGCAGGATCACGGCGGAGCCGATATTGAGATAGACGCCGTCCTCCAGCCGCGCGACGACGGCGCAGAGACGTTTGAAGTCGAGCAGCGATCCCTCGCCCAGCGCGGCCCCGCTGACGGACGGGTGCATATGGATGATGTCCGTGCCGACGGCCACATGCACCGTCACGGGAATGTCCAGACGGTCGGCGGCGGCCAGGAGGCTGAACTTTTTGTTCGGGGCGTCGGAATGATTGAGCCACTGTCCGACGGCCGCGCCGATTCCGAGCCCCTGTTGGACGCCCTTGATGATCGCCTCGTTGAGGTCGCGTCCCGTCTCCTCGGCCATGCCGAAGGCCCCGCTGCCGAGCTGCTCCTCCACGTCCTCGGAGGTTTTCCCGGCCAGGGCCAGTTCGTAGTCGTGGATGATCACGGCCCCGTTCACGGCCATCGCGGAGATCACGCCGTGCTCCATCAGGTCGATCAGGATGGGGTTCAGCCCGACCTTCGTCAGATGGGCGCCCATGCCGACGATGATCGGTCGTTTCTTCCGATGGGCCTGGACGACGGCCTCGATCACGGCCTTGAGATCCTTGGCCGCGAGGATATCCGGCAGGGAATCGATGAACGGCGCGATCCGGTCCTGGCCGCGATATGGGCGGCCGAACTCCCGGATCGAGACCTTGCTCTTTCGGTTTTTGAGGGGATAGGTCCGAACGCCGGAAAAATCGATCCGGTCGTCTTTTCTTCGCTCTTTCTTTTTCACGGAGGTTTCCTTGCCTTCGCGGGTCCTGTCCTTCGGCAGCCCCACCGTGCTCGCCACCCCGCCCGGTGTAGGGACCCCGGCTGCGCGCGGATGGGGCGCCCCGCCTCCGGCCACCCGTTCAGGTTTATTCGCTGAAGGCCTCTTCGACCAGCCGGCAGATCACGTGGCCGAGGGTGATATGGGTTTCCTGGATGCGGGCCGTGACCGGGGACGGGACGATGAAGGCATGTTCGACCCGCTTCGCCAACAACCCGCCGTCGCCGCCGGTGAATCCGATCGTGGCCATGCCGATCTTGCGCGCGGTCTCGACGCCTTTTAAAACGTTGGGCGATTTTCCGGAAGTTGAGATGGCGATCGCGATGTCGCCTTTTTGTCCCAGCGCCTCAATCTGCCGCGCGAAGATCTCTGAGAAATCGGAATCATTGCCGATGCTCGTGATCACGGACGGATCCGTTGTCAGCGCGATCGCCGGCAGCGCCCGGCGGTTTTGGGTGTATCGGTTGACCAACTCGGCCGCGAGATGGGAGGCGTCGGTCGCGCTGCCTCCGTTTCCGAAGAGGAGGATTTTCCGGCCCTGCTTGAGTGCGGCGATGATCCGCTCGGTCGTCTGGGCGATCAGGTCGGCCGACTCCTCGACGAAGAGCCGCTTCACCTCGGCGCTTTCCAAAAACTCTTCTTTGATCTTGGATTTCATCATGGGGGCGATAGCGCATTATAGATTCAGGGGCGGGGATTGTCAAGGAAGCGGGAAGGCTGAAAATACCCCGTGCGCGTCGCTGAAGGAGCGGTCGGGATCTGGATTACATCTTCCTGACCGCTGCGTAGGCCGCTTTGATCGTCTTTTCGATATCGGCGTCGGTATGCGCCGTTGAGAGAAACGCGGCCTCGAACTGGGAGGGCGCCAGGTAGATCCCCGCGTCGAGCATCGCGGTAAAAAATTTCGCGTAGCCTTTGGTGTCGGAGGTCTTGGCCGAGGCAAAGTCCGTCACGATCCGGTCCGTGAAGAACAGGGTCATCAGCGAGGCGAAGCGCGACCCGAAAACCGCGACGCCGGCTTTTTTGGCGGCGTCGGTCAGCCCGTTCGATAAATGCTCCGACCGCTCTTCGAGTTTCCGGTAGACGCCCGGCCGACTCAGAAGCTTGAGGGTCTCGATCCCGGCCGTCACGGCCAGCGGATTGCCCGAGAGCGTTCCGGCCTGATAGACCGGTCCCAACGGCGCGATCCGCTCCATGATCTCCCGCTTTCCCCCGTAGGCCCCGACCGGCAGGCCCCCGCCGATGATCTTACCCAGGCAGGTGAGATCCGGAATCACCCCGAGCCGCTCCTGGGCCCCGCCGAACGCGACGCGAAAGCCGGTGATCACCTCGTCGAAAATCAGGAGGCTGTCGTACTGCCGCGTGATGTCGCGCAGGCCCTGCAGGAAAAAATCCTTGGGCGGGACGACGCCCATGTTGGCCGCGACCGGCTCCACGATCAGGCCGGCGATCTCCCGCCCGTGTTGATCAAAAATCTTTCGGACGGCCGAAAGATCGTTATAGGGGGCGGTGAGGGTGTGCTTGGCCAGATCGGCCGGAACACCGGGACTGTCGGGCACTCCCAGCGTGGCAAGGCCCGAACCGGCCTTCACCAGCAGGCTGTCGGCGTGGCCGTGATAGCAGCCGTCGAATTTGAGGATCTTGTCGCGGCCGGTGAAACCCCTCGCGAGCCGGATGGCCGACATCGCGGCCTCGGTTCCGGAGGAGACCAGCCGGGTCAATTCCATCGACGGAAAGGCCTTCCGGATCATCCCGGCCAGGCGGACCTCCAGCCCGGTCGGAGCGCCGTAACTCGTGCCCTTGGTCGCGGCCGCCCGGATGGCCCGGATGACCTGCGGATGGGCGTGGCCCAGGATCATCGGGCCCCAGGACAGGACGTAATCCAGGTAAGCGTTACCGTCCGCATCCCAGATCTTCGCCCCCCGGCCCTTCGCGATGAAAAGCGGCTGTCCGCCCACCGCTTTGAAGGCCCGGACGGGGCTGTTCACGCCGCCGGGAATCAGACGCTGGGATTGTTCGAAGAGTTGCGCGGATCGTGTGCGTTTCATCGGTGGAAAGGTATTGTAGGGCGTAGGAATCGCGCTGTCAAGCAGGCCGGCCCGGACGCCGTTGAAAGACCGGGGGGGGGCGGATGACGGAAGCGCATGATATCCCTGATCTCGTTGACCTCTTGACGCATCGGCGGATGAACTATATATTTGATATATAATCGCGTGTCGGCTTCATGGATGAAAACCCCTCTTCCTGTTCAGGAAGATGGGGTTTTTTAGTGTGTTCATCGGAGAAGGCGGATGGGGGCCGGAAACGGACGGATCGGCCAGATCAAGGCTCGCGATCGCCATTTATGGTTGATATCGATCTCCGTGATCGTGGCCCTGACCTTGACGATCATCACCATCTACGCGCCGGATCTGATGGGCATCCCCATGGCGCCGAGCCGGGCCGAACTGTCCACCTACCTGTCCGGTCTGGCGGTCCTGATCTGTCTGTTCTGTCTTTACGTAATTCAGGCCCACGCCCGCCTGGACCGTTTAAGAGACGAGCTCGTCGAGAAAGAACAGGAAAAGACCGAGGTTCAGAGGCTGCTCCGGGAGGTCGAAGAGCGATCCAACGAACACCTCAAGACGAAGGAAGCGCTTGAAAGAGAGATGGCCGAGCGGAAGCAGGCCGAGGAACGGGTGGTGTATCTCGCGTACCACGACGGCCTGACCGATCTGCCCAATCGCCGGCTCTTTGAAGACCGTCTCGGGCAGGAATTGAGCCGGCTGCGATGGCGCAAGCGGGTGATGGCCGTCCTTTTTCTCGACATCGACCGCTTCAAACAGTTTAACGACCACCTCGGCCATCATGTCGGGGACGCGCTGCTGGTGGCCTTTTCGGAACGGCTGAAGCTCTGTCTTCGTCCGGGCGACACGGTCGCGCGGCTGGGCGGGGACGAGTTTGCGATCCTGCTGACCGACCTGGCCCGGGAAGGGGATGTCTCCCTTATCATTCAAAAGATCCTCGACTCCCTGATCAAGCCGATCAACGTTGAAGGGAGCGATCTCTCCGTCACGACCAGCATCGGCGTCAGTCTCTCTCCCAAAGACGGGGAGGATACCTCCACGCTGCTGAAGACGGCGGACATGGCGATGTACCGGGCCAAGGAGGAGGGCGGAAACAGCTTTCAATATTATGATCCGGTTTTTCAAAAACAGCGGAGCGAGTGGCTTTCCTTGGAGAGTGCGCTTCGACTGGCCTTGGAGCGCCAGGAGTTCCTCCTGCACTATCAGCCGCAGGTCGATCTCGATTCGGGGCGGGTCGTCGGGGTCGAGGCCCTGGTCCGTTGGAGGCATCCGGAGAAGGGCCTCATTTCCCCCGGAAAATTCATTCCCCTGGCGGAGGAAACGGGACTGATCATCCCGATCGGGGAATGGGTTCTTCGGACCGCTTGCGCCCAGGCCGTGGTCTGGCGTTCCGGAGGGTTCAAAGACCTTCGGATCTCGGTGAATTTGTCCCCCCGCCAGTTCCGGCAGAAGAATTTGATCGAGACGGTCGGCCGCGTCCTGAAGGAAACCGGGATCGAGCCCCGTTGCGTTGAGCTGGAGTTGACCGAAAGCATCATGCAGAATGCCGAGACGTCGGTCAAGGCGCTCCGCCGGCTGAAAGCGATGGGATTGGAGATATCGATCGACGATTTCGGAATGGGCTATTCCTCTTTGAGCTACCTCAAGCGTTTCCCGATCAACACGCTGAAGATCGATCAGGCCTTTATCCATCATCTCACTGACGACCCCGATGATCCCCTCATCGTGACCGCGATCATCACGCTGGCCCACAACCTCCGTCTGAAAGCGATTGCGGAGGGGGTGGAGACGGCCGATCAGCTCAAACTGCTTCGGCTGCTTCGCTGCGACCTCATTCAAGGTTATTACTTCAGCCAACCCTTGCCGGCGGATGAGATGTCCGGGCTTTTGGCCGAAGACCGCCGGTTGTCGTGAATGGGTCCGCGGCGGGTCATCGGGATGACGATCCTCGCGCTTGTGTTCCTGGCGGGCTGCGCCGGGAACCCTCCCCGCGCGGATTTTCCACGGCATCCAAAGGATGACGAACGATCGTTCACGCCGGCTCAGTCCGAGGTGATCAAGACCGCGCGTTCTCTTTTGGGCCGTCCGTACCGCTTCGGAGGGACGACGCCGGAAGGGTTTGACTGCAGCGGGTTCGTGGGCTACGTCTATCGGCGGGCGGCCCGTCTCGCCCTTCCCCGCGAGACGCATGAATTGGTCCATTCCGGAAAACCGGTTTCGGTCGCCGAGATCGCGCCGGCCGACCTGGTCTATTTCAAGATCGAGCACCAGAAGCCGCTTCACGTGGGAATTTATATCGGCGACGGAAAATTCATCCATGCCCCCAGCGCCCGCGGGCATGTCAATATCCAGAATCTCGGGGAAGAATACTGGCGGGATCGCTACCTCGGCGCGCGTCGGCTGCTCTGAACAAGAATTAATAACCGAGAAACCGTTTCAGCGCCACGGCGCTGTTGTGGGCTTCATCCCGCGCCGCGTAAACCAGGGTCACATCCCCTTCGTCGATCCTGCGCCGGAGGGGATCGAGCGCTTCCTTTTTCTTCCTCAGTTCGGCCTCGTAGCGTTTTCGGAAATCCTCCCACCGGACCGGATCATGGCCGAACCATTTTCTCAACCGGTCGCTGGGGGCGATCTCCTTCAGCCACAGATCGATTCCGGCCCTCTCCTTCGTCAGCCCCCGCGGCCAGAGCCTCTCGACGAGAACCCGGAACCCGTCTTCCTTGGAGGGTTTTTCATAGACCCGCTTGAGTCGTACCATGGCGGCGCGCCTCATCCCTATTCGGCTCCATGGCCGAATTTCCTTTGACACACGATCCCGGTTCTGTTATCTTGCCCAAGCAGGCCGTCAAAATCAAGTCATGATCTCGCAAGGGGCTCCGGGAGTTTTTCGCGTGCGGATTCGTAAACGATGGTTGCGGACCGGGTTTATATTGTTTATATTGATGACCGCGGTATTGTCTTTCCTTTCGGCAGGCGATTTCGTCCTGACCGCTGCGGAGACCGCGCAGGTCGATATCGTCATCCGGAACTATACCTTCGAATTTCAAGGCGGGGCGCTCCGGCCGAATCAGCCGGGAACCATCGTCCTAAAAAATCTGGACAAGGTCCAGCACGGCTTCACCTCTCCCTATCTCCGGGAACAGGACGTTCAGGTGGAAACGGCCGGCGGGACCGCTTACGGGCTGGGGATCAGCGGAGTCTACATCAACCCCGGGGAAACACTCCGGATTCACTTCACGCCGAACCGGCCGGGCAGTTTTCAATTCCGTTGCGACCTGCATCCGAACATGAAGGGTGAGCTGGTCCTCCTGTCCGTGCAGGGGGTAAAAGACTGACCTTCACTTCAGCCGGTCCTTGATCTTATCCAATCCCGCCTGGGCGCAGGTCTCGTCCTTCTCGCCGCCGGGGGCGCCGCCGACGCCGATGCCGCCGATCACCTCCTCGCCCGTCTTCACGGGCAGTCCCCCGGCCAGAATCAGAATTTTTTCATTCATATTTCGAAGCCCTTCATTGGCCGGGTTTCCGGCGACGATCTTGACGAGATCCCCGGTCGGCCGGCCGAGGCTCGCGGCCGTGTAGGCCTTGCGCCCGCTGCTGTCCGCCGTGTGGGGACCGGCGCCGTCGCCGCGCATCAGGACCCGCACCACCCCGTCGCCGTCGACGATCGCGACGCTGACGTGATAGCCCTGTTCCTCGCAGGCGGCCAGCGCCGCCTCGGCCGCCTCGGCTGCGAGCGCCAGCGGCAGGACTTTCTCGGTCCGGAGTCCCTGCGCCTTCACCGGATGCGGAAACCAACCGAGACCCAGCACGATCCCGGACAGGACGATCAAACGATAGCCGTCCATACCCCTCCTCCTTGCGGTTTGGGTTCGATGCGCATATCCGAATCAGTTGCCCCGGGCCCATGGAAGCGTACGGTTGGCAAACGCGGCCTGGCCCCGTATGAGGTGAAAAATGTAGGACCCCAGGCAGAATTTTCCAAAGACCAGGGCCGCGAGCGCCACGACCAATAATCCCTCCAGCACCCCGGCCGCGACAGGCCGTTCCCAAAGAATGGAGAGCCCGATGCCGAGCATGAAGGACGCCGCCATCCCCTGCGCGAAGCGCCTCGGCCCCGGAGCGGGCCTGAGTTTCGGGAGCCCCTTCGGTACGGCGATCAGACCGTTGTAGAGGGCGTCGAAGGGGTTGAGGGCCGGCAGGAGGACGTTCCACCACAGGACGGCCGAGAGAAGCAGGAACAGGGCCGGGGCCTGCAGGATCAATCCTAGCGCCACGATCACTCCGATGAGCCTCGGCTGGAACATCAATGCGGGATATTGCGTCTCACAGACGGCGGCGCTTGCGTCCTTGAACCCTTGTTGTTGGATGAAGTTAAGTTGAGCGTCGCGTGACATGACGACCTCCTATTCGAAAAATTCCTCGAGCCGTCCGCGGGCCTTTGCCTCGTCCTCGTCGGCCACGAGGATTTCCCTCGCGAAGGCGCCCAGGGCCGGGCCGGGGTAGAGGCTTGAGAACTGCTCGTTGAGAATCGAATATCGGATCCCGGCCTCCTCCAGAATGCCCCGGACCAGGGACCACTGGACATCATTCAGAACCAATTTTATGCGTTTCATAAAGGTCCATCGGCTCCGCGAAGCGGCGACGGCGCAGCCGCCGGCCTTCCTTATCGGGTCAGCTCCGCGGTCAGTGCGACGGCGGCCTGGATCTCGAGCGTTCCGGCCTCGATCGGCGTCGGCGCGGCCTCCATCGCGACCCCGGCGAAGGCGCGGTTGCGGGGAAAAGGCCTCGGTCCCTGTTCGATTTCTTCCACCTCCAGGATGCGTTTGACCTTGATGCCGAGCGCGGAGGCGATCGCGTCGGCTTTCGCCCGCGCCTCCCGTGAGGCCTGTTCGAGGGCCTTGAGCCGCATCGCGGCATCGTCCTTGATCCTGAATTGGAGTCCGCCGCTTATATTGGCCCCCGCCTTGTTCGCCCGGTCGATGACCTCCCCCACACGCTTGAGCTGGTCCGTCTTGACGCGGAGCATGTTCGTCGCGGTATAGCGGACGGCGCCGCTTTTTCCGTCCCTCGGAACGGGATAGACGGGGTTGAGCGAGTAGGCGACGGTCCGGATGTCCGCGTCGCGGCCGAGGAACTCGCGAAGCGCCTTGAGGACCGCGTCGGCCCGTTCCGCGTTTTTCTGGGCCGCGACCTGCGCGCTCGGGTCCTCCGTCTGCACCCCGATCTGGATCTCGGCCAGATCGGGCTCGGCCGTCAGCACCGCATCGCCCTGCGTGCGGATCACCGGAGCTCCGGGGGAATCCCCTTTGTCCTCTCCGAAGGCCGCGGTAATCCGCGGGCCTACAAGGAAAATCATGGCCAGTGCCGTGAGATATAATGAACGACGATTCATCGCGATCCTCCCTGCACGAAAACCTCAACCTTCGGGGATTCTAAATTCGGGATAACATATTACCATACGACAGACAGGAAGGAAAAGGGAAGGAAATCGTACGATGGTAGGGGCGCGGCGTTCCCTGCCCCTGCGCGCTTCAATAAAAGGGAGGGTTAAGATTTTTTCTGAATAAAATATTCCGGCGGGTAGACCGTGATGTTTGCGGGGGGGGCTGGGTGAAATGATGGGTCAAATTCCAAGCCATTCCCGGACATAAAAAAAGCGCCCGTCAGCCTAGAACTGGCGGGCGCTTTTTTAGCTCTAAACGTTTACTCAGCTATTCGCCTTCAATCTTTTCCGCCCCCACAGCCCAAGCCCGGCGAATCCGGAGCCAAGGAGAATCAGAGAGGTGGGCTCAGGAACCTGGTTGGTCGAACAGCCGCTTCCCCCACCCGAGGTAGTGGATCCATTTGATACAAAACCGGATCAATCGTCAAAGCGGATGTGGACGGCAAAATTGGCAAAGTTCGGGCTGCCATTGTCCGCAAAGCTTGTGACTAATTCTGCCCTTAATAGTGAAGCGCCCCTAAAATACCCATAATCCTCCATCCATCAGCAAGCGCGAAGGAGGGGAGTCCGGCAAAAAAAAGGTTTTAGACTATTCTTTACGTCCCGGAAATAAGATAACTGAGATAATTCGGAATCAAAAAACTCGGAACGGAGAAGCTCAAGTCCGCGCCATTTGACATCCAGGAGAGGTCTCACTATGATGGGTGAACAACAATAGAAAATCGCGATCCCGCTTTCATGTTCCATTGAATCAAAGGAAGGACCTCACGTGGCGACGTATCAGTTTATTTACACGATGAACAAGGTGACGAAGATCGTTCCTCCCAAGCGGAAGATCCTGGAAGATATTTCGCTTTCGTTCTATCCCGGCGCGAAGATCGGGGTGTTGGGACTCAATGGTTCCGGCAAATCGAGCCTGCTTCGGATCATGGCCGGGGTCGACCCCGATTTTTTAGGGGAGGCGAAACCGGCCAAGGGGGTGAAGATAGGCTTCCTGCCGCAGGAGCCCCGCCTGGATCCCGCCAAGGACGTGCGGGGCAACGTGGAAGAAGGGGTGGCCGGGACGAAGGCCTTGCTCGACGAATTCAACGCGGTCAGCGCCAAATTTTCCGAGCCGATGTCGGATGACGCGATGGCGGCCTTGCTCGAGAAGCAGGGCCAGCTCCAGGAAAGGATCGACGCGGTCAACGCCTGGGAGCTCGACCGGCAGTTGGAGATCGCCGCCGACGCCCTCCGGATTCCGCCCTGGGAGGCCGACGTGACGAAACTCTCCGGGGGTGAAAAGCGCCGGGTGGCGCTCTGCCGCCTGTTGTTATCGGCACCGGACATGCTCCTCCTGGACGAGCCGACCAATCACCTCGACGCCGAATCGGTCGCCTGGCTCGAGCGCTTCCTCAAGGAATTTCCGGGTACGGTAGTCGCCGTCACGCACGACCGGTATTTTCTCGACAACGTCGCCGGCTGGATCCTGGAGCTGGATCGCGGCAAGGGTATTCCCTGGGAAGGCAACTACTCCTCCTGGCTCGATCAGAAGACGCAGCGCCTTTCCCTGGAAGAAAAACAGGAGACCGCGAAGCGCCGTGCGCTCGAGCACGAGCTGGAGTGGGTGCGCACCGCGCCGAAGGGGCGGCACGCGAAGAGCAAGGCGCGCCTGAGCGCCTACGAAGCCCTGGCGTCGGAGGAGACGCAAAAAAGAAACGAGACGAAGGACATCGTCATTCCGCCGGGGCCGCGCCTCGGGGATCTGGTCATCGAGGCGGCCGATATCAAGAAAGGGTTCGGCGACCGCCTCCTGATCGACGGCCTTACCTTCAGCCTCCCGCGGGGCGGGATCGTCGGGATCATCGGGCCGAACGGCGCCGGGAAGACGACGCTCTTCAATATGATCGCCGGGATCGAGAAACCCGACGGCGGGACGCTTCGCATCGGCGAGACGGTGAAGATCGCCTACGTCAATCAATCGCGCGATACGCTCGACGACAAGAAGAATGTCTGGGAGGAGATCTCCGGCGGGAAGGACGTGATTCAGGTCGGAAAACGGGAGGTCCCGTCGCGGGCGTATGTCGGGGGCTTCAATTTCAAGAACACCGATCAACAGAAGCGGATCAAGGATCTCTCCGGCGGGGAGCGGAACCGGGTCCACCTGGCGAAGGTCCTCAAAAGCGGCGGCAACGTCCTGCTGCTCGACGAGCCGAGCAACGACCTCGATATCGAGACGCTCCGCGCGCTGGAGGAGGCCCTGCTCGATTTCGCCGGCTGCGCGCTGATCATCAGCCACGATCGCTGGTTCCTCGACCGGATCGCCACCCACATCCTGGCCTTCGAAGGGGAGAGCCGCGTGGTCTGGTTTGAGGGGAATTATCAGGACTACGAGGCCGATAAACACAAGCGTCTCGGCACGGACGCCGACCAGCCGCACCGGATCAAATACAAGAAGTTAACCCGTTGATCGAAGTGCCCCTGGCACTTCGGGTTGTACTGTCGGTGAGCGATCCGTGGACGATCCCCAGGAATCGACCCCAGCCTTGAAACGGATTCTTTTCCTTCTCATCCTAACCCTGGCCGTACTCCCGAACCTTCCATCGTTAGCGCGCGAGATCGGGTCCATTGAAACGGACGAGGCGGTCATCCGTTATGATGAGCCCCTGGGCGGCGTGGCACAGGAGACGGCGGCGTCCTACCCCGGGATCCTTCGGAATCTTGAGAGCCGATTGGGATGGACCCTGGGTTCCCGGCCGGAGATCATGATCGTCAAGGATCGGGAGGTTTTTGCGGAGATGGGGGCTGGGGGCTACGCGGTCGCCTTTGCCGTACCCCGACGGGGCTTGATCGTCATCGACAACGCCCGGGTGCGGATCGATCCCTTCAGCCTTGAGCCGATCCTGACACATGAGCTGGCCCATCTCATCCTTCACCGCCATATTCCGGAGGACGCACTTCCCCGGTGGCTGGACGAAGGGGTGGCCCAGTGGGTCAGCGGCGGAACGGCCGAGATCGCATTGATGGAGGGAACCGGCCCCCGGCTCAAACAGGCCGTTCTCTCCGGGCAATGGGTTCCCTTCAACTCCCTGGCCGGGCCCTTCCCGGCGGACGACCCGGCCCTGTCCCTGGCCTACGAGCAGAGCCGGAGCTTTGTGGAGTTTATCGTCCAGCGCTACGGAAGCGCCGGGCTGCTACGGATCCTGAACGGCTTGCGGGATGGAAAGCGGATCGAGGACGCCGTCGAGGGGGCGCTGGCGGTTTCCTTCGGGGAGCTTGAGGCCGCCTGGCGGGACCACCTCAAACAGGAGGTGACCTGGATCGTCTACGTGAGCAACCAGCTTCCGGCCATCCTGTTCTTCCTCGGGGCGGTCCTCACCGTTCTGGGATTCATCCGGTTCTTGGTCCGGAAACGGAAATACAAAGACGAGGTTTGGGAGGAGGATGAATGAACCTCAGGGTGAAATCCCGATTCCCTCGGCAGGCGCGGGGGAAGGGAGGGGTTCTTTAGGGATTTTATGAATCCAATTCCTATTTGAGAGGGATGTAAAACAGCTCGGCCTCTTTGATTCGGACCTTTCCGCCGCCTTCGATGACGAGATTGAGCTTGACGAGGTCGGGTTGCTGGCCGCGCTTTAGGTAGAAAGGGGTCTCATACGTAGCCCAGTCGTTTGTTCCTTTAACGGCGTGGTGAAATCCTTTGGAGAAGAACTCTCCGCGTCCCGGCAGCTGGCACCACATCTCAAGATAGGCCCGGCCCTGTACCTTCTCGGTCTTCAGTTTTGCGCGATAGATCACCCTGCACTGCTCGATGCCGGAGAGCGGAACCTCAAAGAGGCGAAACGTCTGGTTTCCGTTCGTTTCAAAAATCCAGCCATCTTGATACGCGGCCGAGGCTGTGGAGATGGGCTGATCCGATGCGCCGAAGGTCCGGATCGTACGGGACGGACCGGCCGGCTCCGGCGTCTTAAGCAGTGATTTCAGCCATTGAAACATGGTTCATTCCTCCTGCTGTTAGAAAAAGACTCGTTCCATCCGCGGTTAATCAAACAAACTCCGACCCTGTCGATGGATCCGAAAAGTCGGCCCCTTCGGGCCTCCTTACGGAAACATTAACCTTCATCCGTCGGCAGTCGTGGGGGAGGGGGGGCGGTGAGAAATACCTATTATGAACCCTCAAATTTAATTTCTCTCAACAAATTTAGCCATTCCTCACGTTTCTGAGAGGGTATGTTGGGGGTTTTGATTGTGTAGCGTATGAGGTGAATGCCATTTTCACCCCGCATCATTCGCGCAATCTCATGTTGATCTTCGTTAGTTGGATCGTTCTGTAATTTCCATTCGTAAATCAAATCTGTATCGCTTTTGCTTATCACATTCCACGTAATGTTGGGATGTTTTTCAGAAAAGTAAAGTTTCATCCGGTCCATCGTGCCTTCAAGGGTGTCGGTCTTTAAAGTTTGAAAAAATTCCCAGGTGACCAACTCGGTCCAATTTTCAACCGTTTCCCCCTGATGGACAAACTCTACAATGAATCCTCCCGTTCTGTTAGCCCGGTGCCCTTCTGTCCAAATTCGATTGTCAAAATGGATCTGGGGATATTCTGTTTTAGACATAAATTTGTTAAATGCAGCGTCAAAGAGCTTCTTTAGGACGGAAAGCGTTTCTTTCTCGGTCGGGTTTGGCTCTGGACCGAGATCGATCTGGGGATAGAGCCGCGCAACAGATATCCAGGCGGCGGATTGATAAATTGCAGACAACCCCTTTTTTCCGGGAGATTCATTGATGATGTCCATGCCTTTTTTGCGATCAAAGACGATCACAACAAGTTCAAAGGCCGTCCTTCCGGATTGGGCCTGGAATGGTGCAAAGACGCTGGCGACACCGGCGTCAGAATCGTTGGGATCGACCACCTTAAAACCGCGCTGTTTCATAATATCCGCTGATGTTTGGCGCATAACTTGACTATATTGGTTTGCCTTTTCCCTACCTTCTATGTTGCGCAGAATAGCGATATTGGCATCAAAACTTTTATATTGCTTCAGATTTGCACCTCTGATTGGTTTGGTTAGCACCACAGGGGTTCCAGACTTTCCCCCGTATTCCATCTGAGCCGATTCCTGAGGAGACAATAGTCTGATACTGTCGGAGAAAGGTAGCGTCGAGGATCTTCCTAATGTATTTTTCCCGGCAAAAGACGATTCAGAGGCACAACCGGCTATGGCTACGCAGGCTGGGATGGCTAATGTCAGCAAATGGAAGGTTACTTTAAAAAACTCGTTCACGGTTAATCCTCGGGTATTACAAACAATCAAGCGAAAATGTATTTAGACCAAAATGATGTTCATATCCCAATCCCTCGGCAGGCGCGGGGGAGGGGAGAGCAGTACCACAATATTTATTTCCTTCACTTTACGTCGTTATCTTGTGAGAGTTCGTTCAAAAGAGATCTCGCTGACTCTGCATCCAGGCCTTCTTGTTCTAAGGCCAAGAAACTTTTCAAAGCCCATACAGCATTCGGTTTGTCGTTCTTAAAATAGTAATTCCTTCCCAATAAGTAAAGCGCTTTGGGGTCTTTTGGCTGAATCTGCAATAGCTTGTTTAAAACTTTTATGCCCTCATCGTGTTTCATTTCGTTTGTATAGAGTATGCCCATATTCCTGTATGCTTCTATAATAAGGTCATTGAGCAAATCGTAATTCAACGCATTATTTGTATTCTCACCATATACAACTTTTTTGTACTCTTCAATAGCCTCGTCGGATCGGCCGAGCAATTCTAATTCTTTGCCCTTCGCATAACTTGCAAAAGCAACTCGGGAATAATTCTCAAGCCAATGGGCGCGGTCATCAATCTCTTTGCTCGCCTGTCTTATCCGTGCGGCCGATTCTTTTTGGCCGTCCTGGTCGTAAATTCCAGCAAGCATCTGATAGGCGGGTAGATAATCCTTTTTTACTTGTATCGCGCCCTGCAGTCGGGTGATGGCTTCCTGGTGCCGTCGCTCGTGTTCCAATTGGCGCGCTTCTTTAACAAGGACCCAGGCATGAAGCTCGTTTTTACTCTCTTCGGAAAACCGAGGCTTTCTGTTGAACCAGTTACTTTGTGTATTTTCTGAGGCACTCATAATGAAGTCACCCCTTGTGAAATCGTGTTGAAGGTGAAAGATGGCATGTGCAATTTCATGACTAATCACGGCGGAAGTGAAATAATCCTTGGCCGGGGTATAGTCTTTGACCGAATCCTGCGGCCGCGCATAAAGCCAAGGGAATGCACTTACAAGTATTCTAGACGTCTCAAAATCCGCCAACCCCGGAGTAAAGCTAACTCGAAAACTGTTCTCATTAAACACATCCCCCAAAGTATAGATATCGGCCCCGATCTCGTTGGTCAGGATCATGTCGGCGCCTTTCAAGTCTCGCAGCGCATTTTGCCAACCGGCCATGAGGGAGAATTTTATATGATCACTGCTTTGATCCTCATGAATTCTTACCTTTTCCCTAAATGCTTCAATATTAGCCGTTAAATATTTTTTGATCTCCATTATAAAAAAATCGATATCCAGCTTTTGAGCATTTTGAACATCTTTCAGAAAAAAACTTTGGCTCAGGCGTCCTTTTCTTTTGATGTCCTCAAAATAATCCTTTATATAGTTTAAGTCATATTGTCTCAGCCGTGATTCGATGAGAGAATCGATCTGTGCATTGAACTTCTGTGACTGGAACCAATCTCTTTGTCCCCATTGTTCACCCCTTAAAAAGGTCTCTAAGTGAACTTTTCCTGCGGGGACGAAATGGATTGATATATCATCAGCCTCTTTGAATATTTCCTCGACCTTCTCCAGCCAATTATTAATCTGGTAGTCTTCGACAAAAGGGAGGGCAGGGTCTACAACAACAAGGTAGCGAATCTCAATAACGGTGGAATGTTTCTTGGTTGCGCACCCCGCATAACCGATCCCCAACGTCAATAAAGTTATCAGAAGCAACAGCAACCCATTTCTATATCGACCTTCTGTCAAAAGAATTGATCCCTTCTAGTGGCGGGGCGGCGCGCCGTGGCCCTACGAAATCCGCTACCCCCGATCCCTCGGCCGGCGCGGAGGAGGGGAGTACCTACTTGTCTGAAATAGATTGGTTCAGAGTATATTTTGAGAAAGCTCTTCTCCCCCAGCGGCCCGGGACGTTTAATCGAGTGGGGAAACGGCCGCGCTGGGGGAGGTATATATAATGATGCAGGATTGTAACGCTATTGTGGAAAATCGTCAATGGTCGGTAGGGGCAACCGGATTCAATAATTAGTTTTTGAAGTAATACTTAATTCCGAACGTTGTCACCCAACCATCGAGGCTCAGGGGATTGGCCCCGGAGTTCAAACCCGCCAGATCCCCTTTATAGCTCACCTTGGCATTGGCCCAGACGTACCGCGCATCGATTGTGAAGGTCATGACGGGAGTGACCCGGATGTCAAGGCCAAGGTTTGCATGAATACCGGGCGTGCTTTGGAAATTGATGTCATGCGATAAATTGCCGCCGGTGATCGAGGTTGCCGTCGAACCGGGATCATACGATAAGAAATAATAACCGCCACCCCCTCCGATATAGGGGTCGATCATTCCCCCTTCTGTTCCGAGGTGGAGTCGTCCGGTTAGCAGAATCGGAACGATCGTCAAATTCCCTTTTACGGTTAGGACGTTCCCAACGAGCAGAATCGGCAAAATACCAAATCCCTCGATGAATTTTTGCGAGACTTCCGTTTCGATCCAATCCGCGCCTAGCTCAAGGCTCAAACGGCCTTGCCGAGCCTGGAGCCCGAATCCCAGAATGGAGTGGGAATCCAATGTCGGGTCTGAATCCGGATTCGAGAAATCGGACCAACCCGCATGGATCTCGGCTCCCAATTCTACGGGGGCCGATGCCCATGCAGGACTGCTGTTTATAAATATCAGGAGTGCGACGAGAACCAGCACAGGCATTGTGATTCTCTTCATACTGGGGACGGCCTAAATTATCCCAGTGGCCCGGGACGTTTAATCGAGTGGGGAAACGGCCGCGCTGGGGAAGGTGTGTATAATGACACGGGATTGTATCGGGATTTAAAGGAATGGTCAATGGTTCGTAGGGGCGCAGCATGCTGCGCCCGTACCATCGGTGATTCACGCCAGCACGAGCCCGATATCAAACGTTCCGGCGTATCCTGGCGGTTGTTGGGTCAACGGGAGAATCAATTCATCGCCGCCGTCTTGAAAGATGCCGTCCTGCTCGTTCCTCACCCGGCCTTTTCCTTTTGCGGCATAGGGCGGATGGGCATGAATCTGGTCCGTAAGGGCATCGTCGAAATAAATCTGCGACGTGAAGGCATAGCCCCGTCGGGACTCGGGTTTCGTGCGGATCTTAAAATGAATGTGGACGGCCCGGCCCGGGTACCAACCGGGATAGATCGTCAGAAAGCGGGCCCTCCCGTCGGCGTCGGTGATCTGATAGCCGCGCAGGAATTTCTTCCCCCGCGTGTCGAACGACCGGTCCCGAACGTCCCCGTAAACGCCGTTCGCGTCGCAGTGCCAGATATCCACCATGACGCCCGCGAGCGGCGTGCAGTCCTTGTCGCGGATTTCATGAACGCGAAGCGTCAGTTGGAGCGGAAGGCCTTCCTTCACCGAGTTGTCAGAAGGATCCGAACGGATGTCGCTTCGATTGAGCCGCTCGTCCACGAAATAGGGGCCCTCCGTCTGGTCCGGCCTCACGATGCAGGGAGGCAGCGCCGCCGCAGCCGGCTTCCGGGACAAAAGGCCCGTCAACCATCGCGGACTTGACGATCCGGGTCCACAACCCGTCAGCATGGCGGTGGCAACCCCCAGCAGGCCGAGCACCTCCCGTCGACTCAGATTACGAGGCATCGGAGACGATCTCCAATAATAAAAACCATCAACCCATTTGTCGGGGCGACCCGCTGTTGTTGCCCGGATCTCTCATATCGGGCCGCAGCGCGTTGCCGCCCATACATTATATATATAAACGCCGCGATCCGTTAAAAAAAGAACGAGAACCCCACCTTGAACCTTCGATCCGACTCCGCAAACCGCAGCAGGCTCTCGCCGTAGCCGTACCAGTACTGGGCGTATAAATAGAAATCGGTGTTGGGGATATTCTGATGAAACCCGAATTCGTAGCCCCCTTTATTCCAGTCATTGAGGATCCTGGTCGTAATATCGAGTTGATTCTTGGGCCAGAGAAGGTCCCGGAGATTTATCCTGACCTCGCCCCATCCGGCGTAATCTGTAAAACGTTCATTCCCCTTGCCGATGGACTCCAGATATTTGTCCTCGCTTCCCGTGTCGTAAGGGACCCATAGCTTGATCGAGAAAAGAAAGCGGTACCGGATCAGCGCGGGAGTCTCGGCCAGGGGCTTTCGAGGTTCAAGACCGAGGGAGGAGGCGACATAGGTCCGGTTCCAGCTGCGGGAATCGGGACCGTCCAAGCCGTTCGATTCGTGTTCGATCGGACCGACGGCGACGTCGTGGAGCTCAAGATTTCCCCGGATCGGCCGGTCGAAGGTGCGGGAGATGAAGATTTCGGGGTTGTAGTTGTTTTCCTCGAAGGGCATGGAAGGTTTTCCGATATTCCAGAACGATTTCTGGGTATAGGCGAAATAGAAATGATAGTCGGACCATTCGACCACCTGATATTTCGCGCTGATCTGGAATTTGACCTGCGCGTTATCGTTGGGCGGCAGCCCGTTGAGAATGAAATAATTCAGCTTGTGGGGGGTAAAGTACAACCCGGGCCTGGAATCCCCGGTTTCCTCCGAGCGGGCGGGTGACGCCGATACGAAGGCCAGGGTGAGGGCGGTCAGGAAGAAGAGGGTTATTCGACTGTCTGTCCGCGGCCGCACCGGAGGATTAGTCTCCGGGTAAGGGTCCGCGCGGGGAAAGGGACGCCGTCTCGCGATCCACCGCCCATCCCAAGGCGCCGGCGAAGAGAAAAACCACGCAGGCATAATAAACCCAGAGAAGAAAGAATAGCAGGCCGTTCAACGTGCCGTGCACAAGGGCGAAGTCCCGGGCCCTCGAGACATACCAGGCAAAGACCCATTTTGATATTTCAAACAGCCCCGCTCCCGCCAGCGAGGCGATGGAGAGCGCGTTGCGCCCGCAGGTCCGGGCCGGGCAGAATCGGTACAGCACGTAGAAGAGCACCGCCGTGAACAGAAAGCCGAGGACCTCGCTGAGCAGCATCCAGCCGGGTCTGAGGATGGCGCCGAGAAAGAAGATCCGGTCCGTCAATCCCCGGAGGGCCGACAGCAGCGACAGCACCGCGATGGTGAGACCGAAAAGGCCGGCGAAAAACACGGAGACCAAAAGATCGACCCCCTTCCCGATGAAAAAATTGCCCGGCCGCGTGACCGCCATGACGGCATTCAAGGCGGTGCGGGCCGACCCGAACATGGTCATGCTGAACATGATGAAGAGGAGGAACCCGATCAGTCCGGACTGGTTCCGGCTCGCGACGATCATCGTAAGATTCTCGGTGATGACCTGATGGGCCCCGGGCATCACCTGGGTCAGGAGGTTTTTGGCCACTTCAATCTGCTCCTTCCGGGCGAGGAGAAAACCCATGACCGAAAGGATCAGAAAAAGGAGCGGGACACAGTAAAGGAGCAGATCAAAGGCCAATCCGGAGGCCAGGAACGGTCCCTGAGCCGTCAGGAATTGGCGGACCGTTGCTCTCATAATCCGCCACGGAAGGCGAAAATCGAATCGGGTGATCATCGGTCTTTTCCACCGGGCCGGGACGTATGAAATCTGGAAAAGCGGCCGGATTTGGATAGGAATTATAATGCGGGATTGTACCGGGTTTTAAAAAATTGGTCAAC